>CAZDRS010000326.1:0-3166 GCA_964507585.1 uncultured Dechloromonas sp. | reverse complement strand
AACATCAGCTTCCTGCTCGCCGAGCAGAACACCATGGTCGCCCTGAAGTACGCCGATTTTGGCTACATCCTGGAAAACGGCCGGGTGGTGATGGAGGGGGATGCCGAGGATCTGCGGACGAATGAGGACGTGAAGGAGTTTTACCTCGGCCTGAGTTCGGCCGGGCGCAAGTCCTTCAAGGACGTAAAGCACTACCGCCGCCGCAAACGCTGGCTCTCGTAACGGCAGTGCGCCGCTCATGGCGGCGTTGTCGGCCAGCTTGTTTGCAAGAGCAAACGGCGCTGGCCTCCGCCTTGCCCTGAGCGGCTACTTTGCCGTTCGGGGCGTAGCAGGGAGCATCAATACCTTCACCGGAACCAACGGAGAACATTGAAATGAGCTATTACGACCCGCTCGAAACCCGCGATCCGGATGAGCGTGAGGCCGATCTGATGGACAAGCTGGCGCGCCAGGTGGCGCATGCCAAGGAAACGACGCACTACTATTTCCAGACGCTGGCCGGGGTCAATCCCTTCGACTGCACGACGCGCGAGACCTTGGCCAAGCTGCCGCTGACCCGCAAGCGCGACCTGATCGAACTGCAAAAGAAGACACCGCCCTTCGGCGGCCTCAATGCCCTGCCGCGCGGTCGGGCCAGGCGCGTGTTTGCCTCGCCGGGTCCGATCTACGAACTGCAGGGCATGGAGATGGATCACTGGCGGATGGCCCGCGTGCTCTACGCCGCCGGCTTCCGGCATGGCGATCTGATCCACAACTGCTTCTCCTACCACTTCACGCCAGGCGCTTTCCTGATGGAGGGTGGGGCGCGCAAGCTGGGTTGCGCCGTCTTTCCCGGTGGCGTCGGGCAGACCGAGCAGCAGGTGCAGGCCATGGTCGATCTGCGGCCGGACGGCTATGTCGGCACCCCGAGCTTCCTGCGCATCATTGTCGAGAAGGCCGAGGAGATGGGGGCGGATATCTCGTCGCTGAAGAAAGCCCTGGTCTCCGGCGAGGCCTTGCCCGGGGTGACGCGCAACTGGCTGAGCGAGCGCGGCATCACCGTGCGTCAGTGCTATGCGACAGCCGATATCGGTGCCATCGGCTACGAAACGGAGGCCGAGGAGGGCCTGGTCGTCGAGGAGGAATTACTGGTCGAGATCGTTCGGCCAGGCACCGGCGACCCGGTTGCGCCGGGCGAGGTTGGCGAGGTGGTGGTGACTACCTTCAGCCCGGACTATCCGCTGATCCGCTTTGCCACCGGCGATCTGTCGGCCTTCCTGCCGGGGCGTTCGCCTTGCGGGCGTAGCAATGTCCGGCTCAAGGGCTGGATGGGCCGTGCCGACCAGACGACCAAGGTCAAGGGCATGTTCGTGCATCCGGAGCAGGTCGCCGAGATTGCCGTCCGCCACCCGGAAATCCACCGCATGCGGTTGGTGGTCGACAACCCGGGGGGCCAGGATCGCATGGTGCTGCACTGTGAAATCGAGGCCGGCAGCGAGGCGCTCGACAAGGCGGTGGTCGGCAGCCTGCGCGATATCACCAAATTGCGCGGCGAAGTCGCTTTCGCCGCACCGGGGGGCTTGCCCAACGATGGCAAGGTCATCGAAGATGTCCGGGTTTACTGATCCGGACATCCTTCATGCGTTTTCTCGCTGTCTTGCTGGCCGGCCTGGCCTGCGCCGTCCAGGCCGATGAAGCCGCCCTGCGTCCTTCGGCGCGCCTGCTCTTCAAGCATCCCGACATGCTGCGTGCCGGCCAGTGCGTGCGTTACGAAGAAGGCGGTGCCGGCTGGGTGATTACCGAGCCGGTTTATTACCTGAAGGGCGAGGTGTTGGGCGCCGAGGTGCGCACCCGCCATCTCGGCAAATGCCCGCTGGTTCCCGGCAAGAACCTGGAGCAATACAGTCGCGATGAATTCAACCGCCACGCCCAGGCTTATCCCTGCGTTGCGCCGGATGGGGTGGAGCGCGACGAGCAGATCGGCATCGTCCGCCTGCGCATCACCGACTGGGAAACGCCGCACGCCAAGAAGGCGGAGAACGCCGGGCGTCTCTATCGCGGCATGTTCATCGACCGCAAACTGGAAAAAGGCATGGAAATCGAACTGGAAGCCGACCTGCTCGGCATTTGCGCGCCATGAGCCGGCCGGCGCCGCTGGCCGGCATCAAGGTGCTCGACCTGACCCGGCTGCTGCCCGGGCCGGTCGCCACGCTGCATCTGGCCGATCTGGGGGCGGAAGTCGTCAAGATCGAAGACCCGCAGGTCGGCGACTACGCCCGCACGCTGGGCACCGGCAGCGGCGAGGACAGCGCCTACTTCCGGATGATCAACCGCAACAAGCAGGGCATGGTGCTCGACCTGAAGAAGCCGGAAGGCGTCGCCGTCTTCCTGCGCCTGGCGGCGACGGCCGACGTCATCGTCGAGAGTTTCCGGCCGGGCGTCGTCGACAAGCTGGGCATCGGCTACGAAACGGTGCGGGCGATCAATCCGAGGATCACCTACTGCGCCATCAGCGGCTACGGCCAGGACGGGCCGTACAAGGATCTGGCCGGGCACGACATCAACTACCTCGGCTACGCCGGTGTGCTGGAGCAGATCGGCCTGGAAGGCAGCCAGCCGGCCATTCCCAACTTCCAGATCGCCGACCTGCTCGGCGGCGCGTTGACCGGCATCATGGGCATCCTGGCGGCCGTCGTCGAGGCGCAGCGCACTGGCCATGGCCGTCATGTCGACGTGTCGATGACCGACAGCGTGCTGGCCCACACCTATTTCGCCATGCTGCGCCTGAACGACGCCGGCCGTTCGGCGCCGCGCGGCACCGACCTCCTTTCGGGCGGCCTGCCGTGCTACGCCACCTACCGCTGTGCGGATGGTAAATACATGGCCGTCGGCGCCTTGGAAGGCAAGTTCTGGCAGGTCTGCTGCGCCACGCTGCAGCGCCCCGAATGGGTTGCCCGCCAGTGGGATGCCACCTTGCGCGCCGACCTGGCGGCCTTGTTCGCAACGCGCAGTCGCGATGACTGGGCTACCCTGTTCGCCCCCACCGACTGCTGCGTGACGCCCATCCTCAGCCCTGAAGAGGCCCTGCGCAACGAGCAGTTGCAAGCCCGCGGCATGATCGTCGAGACGGATGGCCTGACCCAGTTCGCCCCGCCGCTCAAGTTGTCCGAATTCGACTTCGCCATCC
>CAZDRS010000325.1:0-3176 GCA_964507585.1 uncultured Dechloromonas sp. | reverse complement strand
ACAATTTCCTGCACCGTCCGGTTGAGCTTGGTCATCCGATAGAAGAGCGCCAGGACAGGGAGAACGCTGATTGCGGCAGCCAGGCCATGGCCGGTGGCGTCGGCGAGCAGGACGTAGAGGTATCCGTCCATGGAGCGGGCTGCAGCGACAATGTCGCCGCTGAAATGCTCGGCTGGAATGACCTTGTAGCGGAGGCTGCGATCTTGCAGGCCGCTGCGATGGAGTTGCTTTTCCATCAGGCGCAGCGCCAGTTGCTGTTCGGCCTGGGTCTGATCGTAGTAGCTCTGCAGTTGCCGGGCGTTGTCGCGCAGCTTTGCTTCGGTTTGCTTGCGTTCGGAAATGTCGCGCAAAACGCCAATGATCATGTGCTGGTTGTCCAGCATGATCTGCGTGATGGCGATGGTGGCGGGAAAGTGATGGCCGTCCTTGTGCAAGGCCTCGATCTCGCGTTCCTGCCCAAAGATTCTGGAGGATTTGCTCTCGGCAAATTCCCGAATATAGCCGTTGTGTGTGTCACGAAACTGCTGGGGCATCAGCATGTTGACGCTCTGCCCGATCATTTCGTTGAGCGTCCAGCCGAAAATGCGCTCGGCCGACTGGTTAACCGAAACAATCTTGCCGTGCTCGTCGGTTGTGACGATGGCGTCCAGGACGTTGTCGGAGATTGCCTGAACCCGACGCAGTGAGTCGATGGCGGCCTGTTGCATGGCCAGGGAGCGCTGCATGGAGCGCAGCTTGGCTTCGAGGACGACGAAATTGATCGGTTTGGTCAGGTAGTCGTCGGCGCCGGCATCGAGCCCCTCGACCAGGTTTTCGTCGCGGTTGAGTGCGGAAAGGAAGATGACCGGCGTCCACCGGTCGCGCGTCATGCCCTTGATCTTGCGGGCAGCCTCGAAGCCGTCCATCACCGGCATCATAATGTCGAGCAGGACGAGATCGGGCGATTCGGTTTCGAATTTCCTGACCGCTTCCTCGCCGTTCTCGGCCAGGATGACGTCGTGCCCCAGCTTTTTGAGGAAGACTTGCAGGATATGAAGGTTAGTCCGGTTGTCGTCGACCGCCAGAACCTTCATTTTGGTCATCAGGGCATTAATGTTTTTCTAGTGAGGATGTCTCTTAAGCCGTGAGGGTGAGGGAAATGCGCCAACCCCTTCGCTAATCCGAGTAATCCTACCACGTTGAGGCAGGGGCGATGGGAGGCCTTGGAGGCGGCAATTGTTGCTATATGCTGCCGGGTTCTTCCTGTTGCTGCAGCATCCACATGCTGGCGTAGTGCCCGCCGGCAGCGAGTAGTGCGGGATGGGTGCCACGCTCGACGATGTGCCCCTCGCGCATGACCAGGATTTCGTCGGCATTCATTACGGTCGATAGGCGGTGGGCGATGATCAGGGTCGTGCGCCCGATGGCGACCTGCTCCAGTTGGCTCTGGATGGCGCGTTCGGTAGCCGAGTCGAGCGCCGAGGTGGCTTCGTCGAAGATCAGGATGGGCGGGTTCTTGAGCAGGGCCCGGGCGATGGCGACGCGTTGCTTTTCGCCGCCGGAGAGCTTGAGGCCACGCTCGCCGACCCTGGTTTCGTATTTGAGCGGCAGCGACTCGATGAATTCGTGCAATTGGGCGGCGCGGGCGGCGGCGAACACTTCTTCGCGGCTGGCTTCGGGGCGGCCGTAGTTGATGTTGTAGAAGATGCTGTCGTTGAACAGCACGGTGTCCTGTGGAACGATACCGATGGCGGTGCGCAGCGAGCCTTGGCGCAAGCTGCGCAAGTCGTGGCCGTTGATCCGGATGGCGCCACCGGTGACGTCGTAGAAGCGATAGAGCAGGCGGGCGAGGGTCGATTTGCCGGCCCCGGAGTGGCCGACCACGGCAACGGTCTTGCCCGGTGGAACGGCGAAATTGAGGTTCTTCAGGATTTGGCGGTCGGGCTCATAGGCGAAATCGACCCCGTCGAAATTGATCTGCAAGGGGCCGCCGGGTAGCTCGCGCGCCTCGGGGGAGTCGGCGATTTCCTGGTTTTCCTTGAGCAGGTTGAACATCCGCTCGATGTCGGTCAGCGCTTGGCGGATTTCACGGTAGACGATGCCGAGGAAGTTGAGCGGGATGTAGAGCTGGATCAGGAAGGCATTGACCAGGACGAGGTCGCCGATGGTCATTTGGCCAGCAACGACACCGCTGGCGGCGCGCCACATCATGGCGGTGACGCCAAGGGCGATGATCGCCGCCTGGCCGAGGTTGAGGTAAGCCAACGTGGTCTGGCTGCGGGTGGCGGCCTCTTCCCATTTGAGCAGTTGCTCGTCGTAGCGGCGGACTTCCCAGGCTTCGTTGTTGAAGTACTTGACCGTCTCGTAGTTGAGCAGGCTGTCGATGGCGCGGGTGTTGGCGGCCGAATCGTTTTCGTTGACGGCGCGGCGGATGTCGATCCGCCAGTTGCTGACCTTGATGGTGAAGACGATGTAGGCGATCAGTGAGGCAAGGGTGATCAGGACGTAGCCAACGTCGTATTTGACGAACAGGATGCCGAGTACGAGGCCGATTTCGACCAGGGTGGGCAGGATGGAGTAGAGCGTGTAGGAAATCAGGCTGGAGATGGAGCGGCTGCCGCGTTCGATATCGCGGGAGACGCCGCCGGTCTGCCTTTCGAGGTGAAAGCGCAGGGAGAGGGCATGCAGGTGCTTGAATACCTCCAGCGAGGCCTGGCGAACGGCACGTTGCGTGACGCGGGCAAAGAGGATCTCGCGCAACTCGGTGAATAGCGAGGTCGAGAAGCGAAGGGCGCCATAGAGTACGAGCAGCAGCGCGGGGAGGGCCAGCAGTTGCTGGTCGGCGCCGAGGCCGTCGATCATCTCCTTGAAGATCATCGGCACGCCGACGTTGGCGACCTTGGCGCCGATCAGGCAGCCCAGTGCAGCCAGCACGCGCAGGCGATAGCGCCAGAGGTAGGGGAAGAGGGTGCGGATGGTCAGCCAGGCGTGGGTTTGCGGCAGGGGCTGGCCGGCGGGCGGTTTGGGCAGGGCGGTGGAGCGGCGCATCGTATGGTGGGGAGGGGTTTTGTTATTGGTAGATGGAGTATATGAAAAGCCGCTGCTTTACGGGAAAATCGGGCCATCTCTAAATCTGGACACGGCCATGCTGACCACTCCTCTTGCGCTTCCTGCCAAGCACTGCACGCTGCGCGTTG
>CAZDRS010000324.1:0-3183 GCA_964507585.1 uncultured Dechloromonas sp. | reverse complement strand
TTGGCCGCATCGTGAAAGCCGTTCATAAAATCGAACAGCAGGGCGACGAAAACCAGAGTGCCGACGACCCAGATGCTGACTTGCACGGTATCCATGCCGCGCTACCCGATCAGGAGTTTTCGAGGACGATGGCTTCGACGGTGCCGGCCACGTCCTTGCAGCGATCGGTCACCGATTCGAGGATCTCGTAGATCTGCTTGAGCTTGATCACTTCGCGGACATCCGGCTCTTCACGGAAGAGTTTGGACATGGCCGCACGCAGTGCGCGGTCGGCTTCGGTTTCGAGTTCGTCGATTTCGTGGCAGAACTTCAGAATGGCCGGTGCATTGTCCATGCTGTGCAACAACTTGACGACCGACTGGACGGAAGCGCAGCATTTTTCGGTGACATCGGCCATGAGCTTGGCCTCGGTCGGAACCTTGCGAATGTCGTACAGGGACATCGACTCGGCGACATCCTGGATAATATCCAGGATGTCATCCATCCCATTGATTAGCTGGTGGATTTCATCGCGGTCGAAAGGCGTGATGAAGGAGGTATGCAGTTGGGACAGGGTGTCGTGCGTGATGGCGTCCGCCTTGCGCTCCAGGTTATCGATTTCTTCGGCGAAGCGATCGGCCTGCTCCGACTGCTGATTCACCAGCGCACCGATCAGGCTGGACAAGGCTTTGCCGCCTTGAGTGATCAGCTCGGCGTGAGCATTGAAAAGATCGAAATACTTGCCCTCCCTGGGCATCAAGCGACCGAACATGACAGTTCCGTTTAGTGATTGTTACAGACCGCCATTCTAGCACGGCGAACCGAAGCCCTCCTGACACTACTGTCGAAGGATAGCCCGGGGATAAAATGAGGCATGCTTGCAAATCATTTTCCGGCCGACGCTTTCGGCGACCGCTTCGACATTTCCACCCTCCCCTTGCCTCGGCCGCCGGCTGGTTATGCTGTCCAGAGGCTGGATACCGACCGCTTGCTCGACAGCGATTCGGGGGAGTTGCACCCGGTGCGCACCCCCGGATTGAAGGCCATTTTCGACACCTTCGACGCCGCCTTTCTGGCTGCCTGCCAATGGGTGAGCTCGCACGGAGCAGACCCAAGGGATCACCACCTGGCTGTCGTACCGGTTGGTTACGATACGGTTTTCAACCGCCCCATCTTGATTTACGGCGTACTCTGCGCCCAGCCCTGACCCCGGAGGCCACATGACCCAACTCAGACGTCGCCCACTGGGCGGTTCCGATCTCGTCGTTCCGGACATCTGCCTCGGCACGATGACTTTCGGCGAACAAACCAGCGAGACGGACGCCCATGCACAACTCGACTTCGGGTTGGCTCAGGGCGTGAATTTCATCGATACCGCGGAGATGTATGCCGTACCGCCGCGCGCAGAAACCTGTGGCGTGACGGAAACCATCGTCGGTCGCTGGCTGAAACGGCAAGTACGCGACCAGATCATCGTGGCAACCAAGGTTGCCGGCCCGAGCCGCAACCTGGACTGGATTCGCAATGGCCCGCCGGCACTGGATCGGGCCAACATCCGTGCCGCCATCGAAGGCTCCTTGCAGCGCCTGCAGACCGATTACGTCGATCTTTACCAGTTGCACTGGCCAGAACGCAACCAGCCGATGTTCGGCCAGTGGCAATACGATCCGAGCAAGGAGCGAGAATGCACGCCAATCCGTGCCCAACTCGAAGCACTGGCCGAATTGGTGCAGGAAGGCAAGGTACGTTATGTCGGGCTGTCCAACGAACATGCCTGGGGTGTCATGCAATTTGCCCGGCTGGCCGACGAACTGGGCCTGCCACGCGTGGTCTCGACACAGAACGCCTACAGCCTGCTCAACCGGACTTTCGAAACCGGGCTGGCCGAAGTCTGCCATCGTGAGCAGGTTGGCCTGTTGGCCTATTCGCCGCTTGCCTTTGGTCACTTGACCGGCAAGTACCTCGCCGATCCGGCCGCTGCCGGACGACTGACGCAATGGCCGACCTTTGGCCAGCGCTACGCCAAGCCCAATGCCGCACCCGCAGTTGCGGCCTATGCCGACCTGGCGAAGCGGCACGAACTAACCCCAACCCAGTTGGCGCTCGGTTTCGTGCGTTCCCGCTGGTTCGTTGCCAGCACCATTATCGGCGCCTCGTCGCTGGTGCAATTGCAGGAAACCTTGCCGGCAGTGCTGACACCGCTTAGCAACGACATCCTGGCCGAAATCGACGCCATCCACCTTCGTTATACCAACCCTGCCCCCTGATGGAATCGCTCTTTCCTCGCCTGGCCGAAGCACTGGCCGTTTGCGACATCGCCCCAAAACTGGCATTAACCCTGGCCATCGCCGAGGACTGGAAGAAGGGAAGGCTCGATTGGCGCGATACCGTAGCGGTTGACCTGGCCTGCGGCCGGCCGCTGAAGCCCGAATTGATCCCGCCCAAGCTGGTGCCCCAACGCAGCCCGGCCACACTGGAAGGGCGCGCCCGGCTGTTGCACGCCATCGTCCATATCGAGTTCACGGCCATCAACCTGGCACTCGATCATGCAGCGCGCTTCCGCGGCCTGCCGGAAACCTATTACGCCGACTGGATCAACGTGGCAGCCGAGGAGGCTTACCACTTCACCATCCTGCGCGAGCGACTGAACAGCCTCGGCTACGACTACGGTGATTTTCCGGCCCATGCCGGTTTGTGGGAAATGGCCGAGAAGACAGCCGATGATCCGCTCGTTCGGATGGCACTGGTGCCGCGCTTGCTCGAGGCACGCGGCCTGGATGCGACGCCGCCGATCCAGAAAAAGCTGGAAGCGACTGGCGACGTGACCAGCGCCCGGGTGCTCGACATCATCCTGCGTGACGAAATCGGCCATGTCGGCCTCGGCGACCGTTGGTTCCGCCATCTGTGCAAGGAGCGCAACCAGGAGCCGGAAAGCACCTACCGCGAACTATTGCGCCGCTTCAAGGCCCCGCGACCGATTACGCCCATGAATGAGTCCGCCCGCCTGCAAGCCGGTTTCAGCGCCGCCGAACTGGCGGCCTTGGTGGAAAAAGTGTAGAATAATCAATTCAATGCGTTGATGTTTCGCCCGCAGTTATTCCGAGCAGCCGCCAAATCGTAGGTTCTTGTGCAGGTTTCACCCCATTGATTTCATTCCCCGGCATGGCTGCGTCGGGGTCACTAAGGCCGCCCGACCATCGGGCC
>CAZDRS010000323.1:0-3191 GCA_964507585.1 uncultured Dechloromonas sp. | reverse complement strand
GCTCGCACGATGTGCATGGCGCGTCGCTCGGGGCCGAGGAAATCGCCGCCACCCGGGGGGCGCTGAACTGGCCGCATGCGCCGTTCGAGGTGCCGGATGCCCTGCGCGAAGCCTGGGATGCCCGGCTGGCCGGGGCTGCCGCCGAGGCCGACTGGCAGGTCAAGTTTGTCGCCTACCGCAAGCGCTACCCGGAGCTGGCAGCCGAGTTCGACCGCACCCAGGCCGGCGGCCTGCCGGAAAAGTGGCCGGAAATCCGCAAGGCGCTGCTCGCCATGGCGGCAGCCAAGGATGCGCCCATCGCCACCCGCAAGTCGTCGCAAAACTGCCTCGATTACCTGGTCGACCGCGTGCCGGAACTGCTCGGCGGCTCGGCCGACCTGACCGGCTCCAACCTGACCGCCGGCAAGGGCAGCCGTGCGCTGCACGACGCCGACCCGGACACGGTGCCCAACTACATTTCCTACGGCGTGCGCGAATTCGGCATGACGGCCGCCATGAACGGCGTCGCGCTGCATGGCGGGTTGATTCCCTACGGCGGCACCTTCGCCGTGTTCTCCGACTACGCCCGCAACGCCATCCGGATGAGCGCGCTGATGAAGCAGCGCGTCGTCCATGTCCTGACCCACGACTCCATCGGCCTCGGCGAGGACGGGCCGACCCACCAGCCGATCGAACATGCGGCGAGCCTGCGCGTCATGCCCGGCCTCGATGTCTGGCGCCCCTGCGACGAACTGGAAACGGCCGTCGCTTGGAGCGAAGCGCTGGAACGCCGTGACGGGCCTTCCGCCCTGCTCCTATCGCGCCAGAACCTGCCGCAATACGGCGGCGAGGCCAGCCGGGCGGAAGGTGCCAGCCGGGGCGGCTACGTGCTGGCCGAAGCCGACGGCCCGGCGCAGGCGGTGATCATCGCCACCGGCTCGGAAGTGTCGCTCGCCATGCAGGCGCGGGAAGCGCTCAAGGCGCAGGGCGTCGCGGTGCGCGTGGTGTCCATGCCCTGCACGCGGCGCTTCGACCGCCAGCCGGCGAGCTGGAAGAACGCCGTGTTGCCGGCCGAGATCGCCCGCGTCGCCGTCGAGGCCGGGCAGACCGACATCTGGCGCAAATACGTCGGGCTGGACGGCGAGGTGCTCGGCATCGACGAGTTCGGTGAATCCGGCCCTGCTCCGGCGCTCTACCGGCACTTCGGCCTGACCGTCGACAACCTGGTGCAGACGGTGCTGCGCGCCGTGGTGCGGAGCACCGGCAGCGACGGGGACTTTTAGTTGTTAGTCCTTAGTCCTTAGTCGCTAGCAAAAACGACACATACCGGTGCCTGCTAGCGACTGGCAACTAACTACTAACAACTACCAAGGAGACTCACCATGCCCATTCGGGTTGCCATCAACGGCTTCGGCCGCATCGGGCGCATGGCCTTCCGGGCCATCGCCGAACAGGCGGAATTTGCCGATCTCGAAGTGGTCGCCATCAACGACCTGCTCGAAGCGGACTATCTCGCCTACCTGCTCAAGCACGATTCGGTGCACGGCAAGTTCGCCGGCGACATCGTGGTCGACGGCGACAAGCTGATCGTCAATGGCCGCCGCATCCGCCTCAGTGCCGTCAAGAACCCGGCCGAACTGAACTGGGCCGGCGTGCGCGCCGACGTGGTGATCGAGGCGACCGGCCTGTTCCTGACCGAGCAGACCTGCCGCCAGCACCTCGAAGCCGGGGCGCAGAAAGTGGTGCAGTCGGCGCCGGCCAAGGACGAGACGCCGATGTTCGTCTATGGCGTGAACCACGAGCGCTATGCCGGCGAGGCCATCGTCTCGGCTGCTTCCTGCACGACCAACGGCCTGGCGCCGGTGGCCAAGGTGCTGCACGAGAATTTCGGCATCAAGCGCGGCCTGATGAGCACGGTGCATGCCGCCACCGCCACGCAGAAGACGGTCGATGGGCCGTCCGGCAAGGACTGGCGCGGCGGCCGCGGCATCCTGGAGAACATCATCCCGTCCTCGACCGGCGCCGCCAAGGCCGTCGGCAAGGTGATCCCGAGCCTGAACAAGAAGCTGACCGGGATGGCCTTCCGGGTGCCGACCTCGGATGTCTCGGTGGTCGACCTGACCGTCGAGCTGGAGCGCGAGGCGAGCTACGAGGACATCTGCGCCGCCATGCAGGCCGCGGCCGAATCAGGGCCGCTCAAGGGCGTACTCGGCTATACCCGCGACAAGGTGGTGTCCACCGATTTCCGCGGCTGTGGCCTGCCGTCCATCTTCGATGCCGAGGCCGGCATCGCGCTCGACGCCAGCTTCGTCAAGGTCGTGGCCTGGTACGACAACGAGTACGGCTACACCTGCAACCTGCTGCGCCTGGTGCGCCACGTCATGCACTGAAAGGACACGTCATGGCCCTGATTTCCCTTCGCCAACTGCTCGACCACGCCGCCGAGCACCGCTACGGCCTGCCGGCTTTCAACGTCAATAACCTGGAGCAGATCCAGGCCATCATGCAGGCGGCCGAAGCCTGCGACAGTCCGGTCATCCTGCAGGCCTCGGCCGGCGCCCGCAAGTACGCCGGCGAGCCTTTCCTCAGGAAGCTGGTTGAAGCCGCCATCGAGCAATACCCGGACATTCCCGTTTGTCTGCACCAGGATCACGGCACCTCGCCGGCCGTCTGCCAGCAGTCGATGCGCAGCGGCTTCTCCAGTGTGATGATGGACGGCTCGCTGGGCACCGACGGCAAGACGCCGACCACCTACGCCTACAACGTCGCGGTCACCGCCAAGGTGGTCGAGATGGCGCACGCCATCGGCGTTTCGGTCGAAGGCGAACTGGGCTGCCTCGGTTCGCTGGAAACCGGCGAGGCCGGCGAGGAAGACGGCATCGGCGCCGCCGGCAAGCTCGATCACGCGCAACTGCTGACCGACCCCGACGAGGCCGCCGACTTCGTCGCCCAGACCGGCGTCGACGCGCTGGCCATCGCCATCGGCACCAGCCACGGCGCCTACAAATTCACCCGGCCGCCGACCGGCGAAATCCTAGCCATCGACCGCATCAAGGCCATCCATGCGCGCATCCCCAACACCCACCTGGTGATGCACGGTTCCTCCAGCGTGCCGCAGGAGTGGCTGGCGGTGATCCGCCAGTACGGCGGCGCGATCAAGGAAACCTACGGCGTGCCGGTCGAGGAAATCGTCAAGGGCATCGCCCACGGCG
>CAZDRS010000322.1:0-3192 GCA_964507585.1 uncultured Dechloromonas sp. | reverse complement strand
TTCAGAAAGGAACATCAATGACCATCGAACGTGCAATCCGCATCATGGCCGGCTTCTTCGTCGTCCTCTCCCTGGCTCTCGGCTACCACGGCAGCCCGATCTTCGTTTCGGAGTGGTTCCTGGCCTTCACTGCCTTCGTCGGCCTCAATCTGGTGCAGAGCGGTTTCACCGGCTTCTGCCCGCCGGAAAAATTGCTGGCCAAAATGGGCTTCAAACGCGGAAATGGCGGCTCGTGTTGCGGATAAGTTAAAAGCCGTAAAAACGCTTTAAGATCAAGGATTAGCTATCCGTTGCAAGTGCTTGTTAATTATGTGCAATGTCTTTTTTGCACTGGCTTGAAAAATTAGGCTGAAAGTTATAATCGACTCGGCTACACTGCTTGCCATGTTCATGTTCCGGTAGTCGAATCTTGAGTCCAAGCCCGGCCGTTGCCGGCCGAAAATTCAGTCTCTTCGCCTTGGTGGCGGTTCTTCTCGTGTGGTGCGTCATCGGGCGCTACCTGTGGAAGATCAGCCGTCCCGTCGATAGCGGATTCGAACCAACCGTGAGGACTGGCGTCGTTGTCGATTGGGCATCCGGCCTGTTGGTTGTGGCGCTTGGCGTCATGCTGACCGGCTTGGCCTGGCTGGCCATACGCCAGGTGCAAAGGATCGGTCGGGCAGCCCAGGCGCGCATCGCATTGCAGCGCCTGATTGCCGACCAGGCTTCCGAGGCGATCATGTTGACCGACCGCGCGCAGCGCATCCTGTCGGTCAATGCCGCTTTCGAGGCGATAACCGGCTATTCCGCCGCCGACGTGCTGGGCAATACGCCGACCCGCCTGAGTGCCGGGCAACACGGTCTGGCCGGGCATCGCAATGTCTGGGATTTCGTCGCCGAGCACGGTTACTGGGAAGGCGAACTGTGGGATCGGCGCAGGGATGGCACCCTCTATCCCCGCCAAATGCGGATCTCCGCCATTTGCGAGGATGGCGCCAACGTGTCGCACTACGTGGCCGTCTTTGCCGACATCAGCGAGAGCAAGGCCCAGGCGCAGCGCCTGGAGTACCTGGCGCGCCACGATCCGCTGACCAATCTGCCGAACCGCCTGGCGCTCGACGCCCAGCTCGCCACCGCGGTGGGCGGTGCGGTGCCGGGCATCGACCGCATGGCGCTGCTGATCATCGATCTCGATAATTTCAAGACCATCAACGATTCGCTCGGCCATGCCGCCGGCGACCGCCTGCTCGGCGAACTGGCACGCCGCCTGGGCGCCCAGATGGATTCCGGCAAGCGCTTGTTCCGCCTGGGCGGTGACGAATTCGTCGTCTTCATCGAACAACTGGGTAGCGACGAAACCGCTATCGAGCTGTCCACGCGCTTGATCCGGGTGATCGGCGAGTCGGTCGATATCGACGGCCATATCCTGCATGTCACGCCCTCGATCGGCATCAGCCTCTTCCCCGAGGACGGCCGCGATGCGCAAGCCCTGATCCGCAATGCCGATACGGCGATGTATTACGCCAAGGCCAACGGGCGGGCCAATTACAAATTCTTCACCGAGCCGATGAACGCGGCTGCCAACAAGCGCCTGCACCTGGAGAGCGAATTGTGGCGGGCGTTGGCCGAGAATCAGCTGGTGCTGCATTACCAGCCGCAAATCGACCTGTTGAGTGGCAAGGTGGTCGGTGTCGAGGCACTGGTGCGCTGGCGCCACCCGCAGCGCGGCCTGATCGGGCCGGCCGAGTTCATCCCGGTCGCCGAGGAATGCGGCCTGATCCTGCCGCTCGGCCATTGGGTGCTGCTCACCGCCTGCCGTCAGGTCAAGCTCTGGCTCGACCAGGGTATCGACATGGGCGAAATGGCGGTCAATATTTCGGCGCACCAGTTCCGCCAGCCGGAATTCGCCCAGTCCGTGCGCGGCATCCTGGCTGAAACCGGCCTGCCGGCCAGCCGCCTGGAACTGGAGATTACCGAAAGCACCATCATGCATGGCGTGGACGAGGCCATCGCCACGATGGCCGAATTGCGCGGCATGGGCGTTCGCCTGGCTATCGACGACTTCGGTACCGGTTATTCCTCCCTGGCCTACCTGCGCCGCTTCCCGCTCGACCGCCTGAAAATCGACCGCTCCTTCCTGGCCGATGTCGATAGCGACCGCGATGCCGCCTCGCTGCTCACGTCCATTGTCCTGCTCGGTCGTTCGCTGGGCCTGCAACTGGTGGCCGAGGGGGTCGAGAACTTCGCCCAGGCCGAATTCCTGCGCACCCTGGAATGCGAGCGGGTGCAGGGCTTCCATTTCTACCAGCCGGTATCGGCCGAGGAAGTGGTCGGTTTCGGCGGTTTCGGGCTGTTCGACGCATTGCCGGCCTGATCTGCCGGCTCCGCTTCCCCGCCGCCGGGCGGTCGCCTAGAATTGCAGGCTTCTCGATACGGAGCTCAGTATGAAAATCGGATTCATCGGCCTTGGCATCATGGGGCGCCCGATGGCGCTCAATCTCATCAAGGGCGGCCATCAGGTCACTGTCTGGGCGCGCCGCGCCGAATCGATGCGCCCGCTGCTCGATGCCGGTGCCCGCGGTGCCATCAGCCCGGCCGATGCAGCGCAAGGCAATGAACTGGTGATTTCGATGGTGGCCGATGCGCCGGATGTCGCCGAGGTGATGCGCGGCGTGGCCAGCGCGGCCGAACCGGGTCTGGTTGCTGTCGACATGAGCACCATCGCACCGGCTGCCGCCCGCCAGATCGGCCTCGACCTGGCAGCAGCCGGCGTCGATTTCGTCGATGCGCCGGTTTCCGGCGGCGAGGTCGGCGCCATTGCCGGCAGCTTGTCGATCATGGCAGGTGGCAGCGAAGCCGGTTTTGCCAGGGCCAAGCCGGCCTTCGACTGCATGGGCAAGAATATCGTTCATGTCGGCGAATCCGGGGCCGGCCAGGTCGCCAAGGCGGCCAACCAGATCGTCACCGGCATGGGGGTGCTGGCCGTGGCGGAAGCCTTCGCCTTCGCGGCCAAGAACGGCGTCGATGCCGGCAGGGTGCGCGAGGCGCTGCTCGGCGGCTTCGCCTACTCGAAGATTCTCGAAAACCACGGCCAGCGCATGCTCGACCGCAACTTCAAGCCCGGTTTCAAGAGCTGGATGCATGAAAAGGATCTCAATATCGTGATGCAGACCGCCCACCAGTTGGGCCTGTGCCTGCCCGGCTCGGCGGCAA
>CAZDRS010000321.1:0-3194 GCA_964507585.1 uncultured Dechloromonas sp. | reverse complement strand
GCACCAGCAGGTGCAGCCCCTGCATTGTTGAACACGTTTGGGTTTTGTTGCTGCCCATTGAACTGATTCTGCATATGTTGTGGTAACACTCCATTATGCGGTTGTTGTGGAGCTTGGTACCCACCATTTTTTTGCTGTTGGTTGAACGCTGGAACAGCGTTGTTAAGTGGTTGAGCTTGACCAGCGAACTGACCAAACATCGCACCAGCATCAAAACCTGAACCTTCACGCTTAACAATTGGAGCACCCTCACGAATGAACATACAACCATAAGGGTTAATGTAAACACCAGCTTTAGCTTGCGTTTGAGCGTTAGCAGGATGTCCTGATACCGATACCATAACACCAACATAGTCACCACATTTGATGCCTGAAGTGATCTTTTGTTGTTGACCGTCTTGCGTCATAGCATAGTATTGAATTGCAATCTCAGATTTTAATGTGAACACATAGTTCCCAGCATAACCGTCACGTTGATTAAATGGAATACCCATGTGGTCAACATCAACATCACCATCGACATATTTTTTAGAAGCATTTGGTGGCCATCCATTTTGATAAAATTTGTAACCTTCCTTCATGATTGCATCAATCAAAGTCATAGCGTCTGGACTGTTCTTTGGAATAGCTAAACCAAATCCGTACTCGAACCTTGGTTGACCTGACTTATTAATTTTTTGCACACCTGTATTTTTATCAATTACTGGTACACCTTGGAATAATCCATTCTTAAGTTCCCAAACAATACGACCTTGTACCTGTTTAAATTCGATCTGCTTTTGTTGCTGCATTTTGCACTCCTTGTTTTAATAACTCACCGATAAAATCGACGTTAGTTTGTTTTAGTTTATGACCTTTAAATTCTTTAACCGCAAACTGGTCAATGATTGCTTGGTCTATTTTCTTTTTCTCAGCTTCAGCTGGTGACAACATCACAGTCTTGTTCATATCAACACCTGTTAAAGCTTTGATAATGTCTGCGTTCATACCGTCAGACAACTTACGATTACCGTAACTTGGTTCAAGTGCAAAACCTGCGATTTGTCTACCGTTCTTAATTCTAGATGTAGCCAGATCAGATAGCGCATCGTATTTAATTTTAAATAACTCTTTAATTCTTTCATAATCACTAAGCATCCTAGCTAAATCATTATCATCAATGTAGTCTTGAATAGCATCACCAAGAACAACATCAATTGCGTTACCGAAAGCGATATTAGAAGCTGCACATTCACCACCTAAAGCAGGACAATATCTACATTGTTCTGAAGTTTTAAGGTGAAGTTTACCAGCCTCAAAATCCATTACACGCTGCTTGATCTCGTTATAATAAGCACTTGCTTTATTGTTGTCAATGACAAATTCTCTGAACCAACCAGCGTAATGATGAACCCTTGGTTGCGCTATAATCATTTTAATTTTATTATAACGCTTTTGTTTTCTCATAGCTAAACCAATTGCATAACCAATAAGCTGCCAGTTATCAACAACCTCTACAGCTCTATGACCATATTTAATATCCATTACAACCAACGTCTCACCGTTGTCTTCTTCCCAGTTCCAGTCAATGTGACCGACAATGTGTGTGCGTGTACCGAAATCGAATTGTACTTCAACTTCAGACTCAGCATGAGCAGGTATTTTTTCTAATACCTGTCCAGAATAATATCTCATATCATCATCAATAGTGACACCGTTAGATGCCACCTTAATGTCTTGACCTTTGAACAGCTTTTCGACGTACTCATGGAAAGCTGTACCTTCCTTGGCAACCTCACTGTCTTTTTGTTCAGGTGTGTCCAAAGCTACGAATCCATTGCAGACCATAAACCTTGGTAAACTTGAACCTCTAATCAAGTTTTGTTCCATATTAGTAATTTGCCTTTCGTGTAATTTTACCTTCATTAACTAGCGTTTCAAAGAAATGTAAAACTTTAGCATCGTCTTTGTCGATAGTGAAGATGTACTGAACACCATAATATTTAGCTTTAGCATCAATGTATTCAGGAGTTACCGTTCCATTTTTAACTAAGTCAGACATGATTCTTACGAATGAATGTTTGAAGTCAGACTCATTGTAAAAATTCTTTGGCTCTTCTGGGATAGAGTCTACCACAGGTTTAGAAGCTTCAACCATTTTACCAACATGACTATCAGTTGTATTATCTATAACAACTTTAGGTCCTGTTTTCTTTGCAGCTCTACTGCGTTTCTTAGGTGCAGCTACAGGTTCAGGTTGTCCATCGTCAATATCTTCAACTGATTCTGCTAAAGCATCAACCGCAGGTTTTAGCGGTTCAGACAAATCAACACCTTCAAATTGTTTTTCCTCAGCTGCCAATGCTTCACTAGCTGTACGAATAGTTGACTCTGGTTCACTTGCAATGTGAACTCCGTGTAATAGTTTTCTCATCTCTGAGTGAATACCTTCAGCGTCTATCGCTGTAATTTTAATTTCGATCATTTTTATCTCCTTTTTAATTAGTTGTAACACTACTTATACGATTAAGCAAGTGCTTTATGTTAAATCTTTTATAATAATAACTTCACCACGTTTAGTAGGGTCTGGATTTTTTACAATGTCGAACATCTTACCCTTGTGTCCTGTGTATTGTATCGTAGTGATACTGTGTACAGCTTTATCTCTACTAAACCCATAAGACCTGATCTCATTAAGCACCAAGTCTTTAGGAGGTGAGCCGCCATTGTTTGAATACTTGGTAACAACATCAAGTGCCACATCCATTACATTATCCTGTTTAAGTGCAGCTGGTATAGCTTCAGCAATGTTGAACACATAACCTGTACGACTAATATACTGCGGCTCTTTCATAAGTGGACTGTAGTCAGAGAATTTACCAATGTAGACAACCAATCCTGATTCATTCTCAACGTAATCACGACCGATAGCTTCTTTCCAATCTTCATCTGACACACTGTAAAGAGTTTTAACAACACGAGAATGAGACGGTAAAGCCGTACCACCACGACCAGCGAACTGTGATTGGTCACGAACCTGAGTGGAACTTTTACCAATGTGATTTACCATTTCAATACCAGCATCTGTTTTATATTTTAACATTTGCATAAACTTAATCACACCCAAGGCCATGTCATTTAGATCAGATTCTCTACCCCAAAAAGATGAGATAGGGTCATAAACAACTTTATCAAATTTGAAAGATTCAAAAAGC
>CAZDRS010000320.1:0-3195 GCA_964507585.1 uncultured Dechloromonas sp. | reverse complement strand
TAGGTGCCGTGGTCGATGTCGAGCAGCGTACCCTGAGCACCTTCGAACAGCATGTTCTGACCAGCCTTGTTGGCGTCGTACAGCGCGGCGGAAACGTCAACGACCAGCGGCTTGATGTATTCGGCATCGGCCATCGCCTGGTCGTAGACCATCTGGAAATCGACCGGATCGGCCTTGAAATACTGGGTCAGCACGAAGTTGTGGTAATCCAGCACTTCCTTCAGCTTCTCGGCAAAGCGCTCCGGGTGGAACAGGTCATAGACACGCAGGCCGCGACGGGAAACCTTGTCCTCGTAGGTCGGGCCGATGCCCTTGCCAGTCGTGCCAATCTTCTTGTCGCTGCACTTGGCAGCTTCGCGCGCCTTGTCGATGGCCGAGTGGTAAGGCAGGATGATCGGGCATCCCGGGCTGATCTTGAGGCGCGAACGAACATCGATGCCGCCCTTTTCCAGCTCGGCAATTTCCGAGATCAAGTGATGGATGTCGAGCACAACGCCATTGCCGATGTAGCAATCGACACCGTCACGAACGATACCCGACGGCACCAGATTCAGCTTGTAGACGTTCTCGCCGACGACCAGCGTATGGCCGGCATTGTGGCCGCCCTGGAAACGCACCACGCCCTTGGCATGATCGGTCAGCCAGTCGACGATCTTGCCCTTCCCCTCGTCGCCCCACTGGGTGCCCACCACGATGACATTCTTGGCCATTTTTCAGTCCTCTTGTATTGCTTCAATAATCCAATGTTCGCCGACCAGCGCCAGCTTGCGGTCGC
Organism: uncultured Dechloromonas sp.; assembly: GCA_964507585.1. Taxonomy (GTDB): domain Bacteria; phylum Pseudomonadota; class Gammaproteobacteria; order Burkholderiales; family Rhodocyclaceae; genus Azonexus. The sequence goes on along the minus strand of CAZDRS010000320.1, from coordinate 2,420 downwards.
ACAGCGGCCCTTCGCAGGCGGTTTCACCCGGCAGCAGTTCAACGACGATCTCACCCTGCTCGCGCAACGCTGCGATGTGGGCAGCCAAACGCTTGTCCTTGCCGACATGCGGCGCCAGGATGGCACCGACGCTCTTGCCGGCCGGTGCCAGACGGGCGACCTCGCGCAGATCCATCGAGAAACCGGTGGCCGGACGCGCCCGACCAAAGGCCTTGCCGACGCCATCATAACGACCGCCCAGCGCAATGGCCGCCGGGTAAGCGTCGCAATAGGCCGCGAACACCACACCGTTGTGATAGTGGTAACCACGCAAATCCGACAGGTCGATGGAGAACGGCAACTCGGGCGCACCGGCCAGCAGGTGGCGCAAGCCGTCCAAGGCTGCGGTGATGGCCGGCAGTTGCGGCAGTTCGGCAGCGGCACGTTCAAGCACCTCGGCGCCGCCATAGAGTTGCGGCAGGCGAAGCAGCGCCTCGCGATAGGGCGATTGCACGTCGGCACAGGCTTCGAGCAAGCCAGGCACATCCTTGGCCTGCAACAGGCTCAACAGTTTTTCCTCGGCCTCTGCCGGCAAACCGGCTGCTTCGGCCAGGGCCTGGAAAATACCGACATGCCCGAGGTCGATGCGACTCAGGGGCAGCTTGATCTTGTCGAAAGCGCCCGCCATCAACTGAATGACATCAAGGTCAGCCGCAATGCCAGCGTAGCCGTAGAGTTCGGCACCAATCTGCAGGGGCTCGCGGCTGGCGGCGATGCTTGCCGGCAACGTGTGCAGCGTGCTGTCGCAATAGCACAGGCGGGTCACACCCTGATGATTGAGCAGGTGGGCATCGATACGTGCCGCCTGCGGCGTGATGTCCGCTCGCACCCCCATCGTCCGGCCGGACAACTGGTCAACCAGTTTGAAGGTACGCAGCTTGAGGTCTTGCCCGGCGCCAGTGAGCAGGGATTCGAGGTATTCCAGCATCGGCGGCATGACCAGTTCGAAGCCGCGACTGCGGAAGTGGTCGAGCACCGTACGGCGCAGGCGTTCGATGCGCGCCGCTTCGGCAGGCAGCGCATCGGCGAGATATTCAGGTAACAGCCAGTTCATGTGAAAAGTATCAGAAGGATCAGGCCGATCAGCATCGACGTCAGGCCGACGAAGCGGATCTGCCCATCCGAAAATTGAATGAGGCGACGAAAGGTTTCACGCCAGGCCGCCGGCGCAATGAAGGGCATGACGCCTTCGAGCACCAGCATCAGTGCGAAGGCGAGAAGCAGGGTCGAGGTCATTTGCCCTTGTCGTTTCCACGCCCGGTACTCTTCATGTACTTGAAGAATTCAGAATTCGGCTCAACGACCAGCACATCGTTCTTGCTCTTGAAGCTGCCGCGATAGGCTTCGAGACTGCGATAAAAAGCGTAGAACTCGGCGTTCTGGCCAAAGGCCTGGGCATAGGTGCTCGTCGCCTTGGCATCGCCCTCGCCCTTGATCTTCTGCGCATCGCGATAAGCCTCGGCAATGATGATCTCGCGCTGACGATCGGCATCGGCACGGATCTTCTCGGCCTCGGCAGCACCTTCCGAACGCAGTTCATTGGCCACCCGCTTGCGCTCGGCCTCCATGCGGCGATAGACGGCATCGCTGACTTCGGTCGGCAACTCGACACGCTTCAGGCGGACATCGACGATCTGCACACCGATCTTGCGCGCATCGGCATCGGCCTTCTCGCGCATCTTGTCCATGATCTTTTCGCGTTCGCCGGAAACGACATCGTGCACCGTGCGCTTGCCAAATTCCTCGCGCAGACCGGCATTGACGGTCTGGTTCAAACGCGTCTTGGCCCGCGATTCATCGCCGCCGACCGAGATGTAGTAGAGCTTGGGATCGACGATGCGCCACTTGATGTAGGAGTCGACCAGCACGTTCTTCTTCTCGGACGTGATGAAGCGCTCCGGCTCGGCGTTGTCCAGCGTGATGATGCGCTTCTCGAAGTAGCGCACGTTCTGAACCATCGGCACCTTGAAATAGAGGCCGGGTTCGGCAATCGCCCGCTTGACCTCGCCCAACTGGAAAACCACGGCGTACTGGCGCTGATCGACGGTAAACATCGACATCGCCATCACGACCAGCACGGTCGCAACGACCGCACCCAACATGTTGAAACGCGCGCTCATCAGCGGCCCTCCCGATCACGCGAACGCAGCGAACCGTCGCGCGAACCCGAATAAGAACCACCACCCACCTTGGGCGCGCTCTCCAATTGTGGCGGCGCCTCCGACGACAAGGGTGCTGCCGGACGCGCGACACCGGAAGCAAGCGGTGCCTCTGCCGCCGGCTGCGCAGCAGTTGCTGCCGCGGTTGCCTGCATCAGCTTGTCGAGCGGCAGGTAGAGCAGGTTGCCCTGCCCCTTGGCATCGACCATCACCTTGCTGGTG
>CAZDRS010000319.1:0-3199 GCA_964507585.1 uncultured Dechloromonas sp. | reverse complement strand
CCGAGGTCGAGCAGGGGCATTTCGACGATACCTCGGTGATGCTCTACACCTCGGGCACCACCGGCAAGCCCAAGGGCGTCTGCCAGACGCACGCTGCCTTCATCGCCGCCGCACAGGGCGGCGTGCAGGTCGACAACATGACGGCCGACGGCGACATCCTGTCCTACTTGCCCATGGCCTGGGTCGGCGATCACCTGTTCTCCTTCGCCCAGGCGCTGGTCGCCGGCTTCACCATCAACTGTCCGGAATCCGGCGACACGGTGATGACCGACCTGCGCGAGATCGGCCCGACCTACTACTTCGCCCCGCCGCGCGTGTTCGAGAGCCTGCTCACCTCGGTGATGATCCGCATGGAGGACGCCGGCAAGCTGAAGTACAAGATGTTCCACCACTTCATGGGGGTGGCCAAGCGCTGCGGCGCCGACATCCTGGACGGCAAGTCGGTCGGCTTCGGCGACCGCCTGCAGTACGCGCTCGGCAACCTGCTGGTCTACGGCCCGCTACGCAACGTGCTCGGCATGAGCCGCATCAAGGTGGCCTACACCGCCGGCGCCGCCATCGGCCCCGACCTCTTCAAGTTCTACCGCTCGATCGGCATCAACCTCAAGCAGTTCTACGGCCAGACCGAAACCTGCGCCTATGTCTGCATGCAGCCCGACGGCCAGATCAAGTTCGATTCCGTCGGTCAACCGGCCCCGGGCGTCGAAATCAAGATTGCCGACAACGGCGAAGTGCTGGTCAAGGGCCCGATGCTGCTCAAGGAATACTACAAGCGCCCGGACGCCACCGCCGAGTCGATCAATGCCGACGGCTACTTTATGACCGGCGACGCCGGCTTCCTCGACGAGGACGGCCACCTGAAGATCATCGACCGCGCCAAGGACGTCGGCAAGCTGAGGAACGGCGCGATGTTCGCGCCCAACTACATCGAGAACAAGCTCAAGTTCTTCCAGCACATCAAGGAAGTGGTCTGCTTCGGCCACGACCGCGACATGGTCTGCGCCTTCGTCAATATCGACATGGGCGCCGTCGGCAACTGGGCCGAACGGCGCGGCATCGCCTACGCCGGCTATACCGACCTGGCCGGCAAGCCGGAAGTGCTGGAACTGATCCGCGAATGCGTCGAGCAGGTCAATGCCGATCTGGTGCACGACAGCATGGTGGCCGATTCGCAGATCCACCGCTTCCTCGTCCTGCACAAGGAGCTCGATCCGGACGACGACGAACTGACCCGCACGCGCAAGGTGCGCCGCAACTTCGTCGCCGAGAAATACAAGGTGCTGATCGACGCGCTGTATGCCGGCAAGGCCAACCAGTACATCGAAACCGAGGTCAAGTTCGAGGATGGCCGGCGCGGCAAGGTCGCCGCCGACCTCAAGATCATCGATGCCAAGACCTTCCCGATCGTGAAAAAGGCGGCTTGAGATGATTTCCAGGCAGAAAAATATGAAACGCGGATTTTTGTGGATCAAGGCCGATTTCGCGGATAAACCCGTTGTTGAATTTGCTTCTGATCGGCGTTCATCCGCGTCATCCGCCAAATCCGCGTTAAAGATCGGGTGTGCAGCATGAGCAAGCAAATTGGCAACGTCATTCTCGACCTGCAGAACATTTCCCTGCGCTTCGGCGGAGTCAAGGCGCTGACCGACATCTCCTTCAACGTCAGGGAGCATGAAATCCGCGCCATCATCGGCCCGAACGGCGCCGGCAAGAGTTCGATGCTCAACGTCATCAACGGCGTGTACCACCCGCAGGAAGGCAAGATCTTCTGGCACGGCAACGAGCGCAAGAAGATGGAGCCGCACATGGCGGCCCAGCAGAACATTGCCCGCACCTTCCAGAACATCGCGCTGTTCAAGGGCATGACCGTGCTCGACAACATCATGACCGGGCGCATCACCAAGATGAAGGCCAACTTCATCGAGCATGCGCTGTGGTTCGGCCGGGCCAAGAAGGAAGAGCTGGAGCACCGCCAGAAGGTGGAGGAGGTGATCGACTTCCTGGAAATCCAGCACATCCGCAAGACGCCGGTCGGCCGCCTGCCCTACGGCCTGCAGAAGCGCGTCGAGCTCGGTCGCGCGCTGGCCGCCGAGCCGTCCATGCTGCTGCTCGACGAGCCGATGGCCGGCATGAACGTCGAGGAAAAACAGGACATGTGCCGCTTCATCCTCGACGTGAACGACCAGTTCGGCACCACCATCGTGCTGATCGAGCACGACATGGGCGTCGTCATGGACATCTCCGACCGCGTCGTCGTGCTCGACTACGGCAAGAAGATCGGCGACGGCGTGCCGGACGAAGTGAAGAACAACGAAGACGTGATCAAGGCCTACCTCGGAGCGGGGCATTGATGATGGCAAACATGATCGGCATGTTCTCGGCTGCCAGTGCCGTCATTCCCGCGCAGGCGGGAATCCAGCGGCGCACCTCTGGGTTCCCGCCTGCGCGGGAACGACGGGTGGACGGTTTTTGCGCTTTCCAGAGCCTCGGTAGTGAACAAAGGGGTAAGCAATGAATTTCTTTTTCGAAGTCCTGATCGGCGGCCTGCTTTCCGGCGTCATGTACGCGCTGGTGGCCCTCGGTTTCGTGATGATCTACAAGGCCTCGGGCGTCTTCAACTTTGCCCAGGGGGCGATGGTCTATCTGGCGGCGCTGTCGGTCGTCGGCTGCATGGAGAAGGGCGCGCCGCTGTGGCTGGCCATCATCCTCGCCTTCGCGATCATGACCGTGTTCGGCATCGCCACCGAGAAGTTCGTGCTGCGCAAGCTGGTCAACCAGCCGCCCATCGCGCTGTTCATGGCGACCATCGGCCTCGCCTTCTTCATCGAAGGCCTGGCCCCGATGATCTTCGGCTCCGAGCCGCGGGCGCTGGATTTGGGCATCGTCGATGAGCCGATCGAATCGATCATGGAAAACTTCAACATGGTCATTTCCAAGTTCGATCTGGTGGCCGCCGGCGTCGCCTCGGTGCTGGTCGCCACGCTGGCCCTGTTCTTCCAGTACACCCGCGTCGGCCGTGCCTTGCGGGCGGTGGCGGACGACCACCAGGCGGCCTTGTCGATCGGCATCCCGCTGCAGAACATCTGGGCCATCGTCTGGGGGGTGGCCGGTTTCGTCGCGCTGGTCGCCGGCATGATGTGGGGCGCCCGCAACGGCGTGCAGTTTGCGCTCACTTTCACCGCACTCAAGGCGCTGCCGG
>CAZDRS010000318.1:0-3214 GCA_964507585.1 uncultured Dechloromonas sp. | reverse complement strand
AGGTTTTCCTTCAGCTGGCCGCGCGAAATGCTGCGCGTGTAGGCGCCGGTCAGCAGGTTTTCCTCGATGGTCAGGTGGCCGAAGCAGTGGCGGCCTTCCATGACCTGGATGACACCGCGCTTGACCAGTTCGTTCGGGGTCAGCTGGTCGACGCGCTGGCCCTTGTACTCGACCGAGCCCTTGGTCACGTCGCCGCGCTCGGCGTGCAGCAGGTTGGAAATCGCCTTCAGCGTCGTCGATTTGCCGGCGCCGTTGGCCCCGAGCAAGGCCACGATCTTGCCCTTCGGCACGTTCAGCGAAACGCCCTTGAGCACCAGGATCACGTGGTCGTAGATGACCTCGATGTTGTTGATGCTCAGGTAGTTCTCTGCATTGATGGGGGTTGTTTGTGCAGTCATGGAAATCCTTTTAGTCACTAGTTGCTAGTCACTAGTCGCTAGCAAGCTCCCCGGCTAGCGACCAGCAACTAACGACTAATTACTTTTCTTTGCTGCAATCGCGCGGCGTGATGCCCTTTTCCTTGGCGTACTGCTTGGCAGAAGCCTGGAACAGCGGGTGGATCAGCTGCTTGTTGCCCTCGATCCAGCCGGAAACCGGCACCCACTTGGCGCCGTCCCACTGCTGGATGCGAACCTTGCCGGAGCCTTCGTGGTTGTCGCAGGAGGTCTTGATTTCCGGCAGCAGGTCGGTGGCGCCGATGGCCTTCAGGCGGGCGTCGTTGATGTTCAGGTTCTCCAGCGCCCAGCGGGTCTGCTCGCCGGTCAGCGCCTTGCCCTTGCCATACTTTTCCTGGCCCTTGCGGATGGCTTCGACCGACAGCACGGCCGCCGAAACGCCGCGGTTGTACAGGATGGTGCCGATCTTCGACTTGTCCTGCAGGTTGCCCTTGCCGGCGCCGTAGACCACCTTCTCGATGTCGGCGATGACCGGCACTTCCTTGCCGGCGACGTTCCAGGTCGCAGCCATGTAGCCCTTGGCAGCATCGCCGGCCGGGATGACGTCTTCCTCGGAACCGGTCCACCACGAGCCGATCATCTTGTCACGCGGGAAGCCGACCTTCTGGGCCGCCTTCAGCGCGGTCTGGTTCATCACGCCCCAGCCCCAGAAAACGACGAAGTCCGGCTTCTCCTGGCGAATCTTCAGCCACTGGGCGCCCTGCTCGTTGCCCGGGTGGGCGACCGGAATCTGCACCAGCTGGAACTTGTTCAGCGAAGCTTCGGCTTCCATCGCGATGATGGCTTCCTTGCCGTAGGCGGAGTCGTGATACAGATAGACGATCTTCTTGCCGGCCAGGTTGCCGCCGCTCTTTTCCTTGATGAACTTGACGATGGCGGAAGCCTGCATCTGGTAGGTGGTGACCAGCGGGAAGGCATAGGGGAAGACCGAGCCGTCCACCGCGTCGGTGCGGCCGTAGCCCATCATGGCCAGCGGCAGCTTGTCCTGCGCCGACTTGTCGATCAGCGCGTAGGAGATGCCGGTGGACATCGTGTGGATCGGGCCGGACGACTTGGCGGCCTTGCCCTTCAGGCGCTCATAGCACTCGACGCCCTTGGCGTTGTTGTATTCGGTTTCGCATTCCTCGTGGGTCAGCTGGACGCCGTTGACGCCCTTTTCCTTGAGGTTCACATAGGTCAGGTAATCGATGAAGCCGCCGTAGAACGACTGGCCGTTGGCGCCATAGGGGCCGACGCGGTAGCCGGGAATCGGGAAGAACTGCTCTTCGGCAGCGACTGCGCCTTGAGACAGCATGGCCAGGGAAAGCGCAACGGCACTCAGGGCGGGTTTGAAGCTTTTAATCATGGTTTGTCTCCTTTGTTTTATGAAAGCGTGGCAATGCCCGGTATTAATGCGGGAACGGCCACAGGCGCAGCTTTTCCTTCGCGATCTGCCACAAGCGGGCCAAGCCGTGCGGCTCGACGATCAGGAAGAACATGATCAGCGCACCGAACACCAGGATCTGGATGTGCGACACGGTAGCGCTGGAAAACGGCAGGCCGAACAGGTCGGCGACGAACGGCAGGGCAACGTCGAGGAAGATCGGCAGCAGCAGGATGAAAGCGGCGCCGAGGAAGCTGCCCATGATCGAACCGACACCGCCGATGATGATCATGAACAGGATCTTGAACGACATTTCCAGCGAGAAGCCGTCCGGCTCGACCGAGCCCAGGTAGCAGAAGGCGTACAGCGCGCCGGCCACGCCGCAATAGAAGGAGCTGATGGCGAAGGCGAGCAGCTTGGTCGGCATCAGCTTGATGCCGATCACCGAGGCCGCCACGTCCATGTCGCGCACCGCCATCCAGGCCCGGCCGGTCGACGAACGCACCAGGTTCTTGGCGGCCAGCGCCAGCAGCACAACGATGCTCAGCACCAGCAGGTATTTCTCGACCGGCGTATCGAACTGGTGGCCGAAGATGATCAATTGCTGCGTCGAGATCACGCCCGACGACGAATTGTTCGACAGCCACGGGAACTTGGTCAGGCACCAGACGATGAAGAACTGCGCCGCCAGCGTCGCCACGGCCAGGTAGAAACCCTTGATGCGCAGCGACGGCAGGCCGAACAGCACGCCGACGCCGGCAGCGGTCAGGCCGCCGCAGATGAAGGAGACCAGGATCGGCATGCCCTCGACGCGCAGCTGGAAGTTGTACGCCGCGTAGGCGCCGACCGCCATGAAGGCCGCCGAACCGAGCGACAGCTGGCCGGCGTAGCCGGTCAGGATGTTCAGCCCGAGCGCCGCCAGCGCGAAGATCAGGAAGGGAATCAGGATGGCCGAGAACCAGTATTCGCTGGCGACGAGCGGCACCCCGAGGAAGGCCACGGCGAGCAGCACGAGCACGCCGATGCGGTCCTGGCGGATCGGGAACAGCTGCTGGTCAGCGGCGTAGGTGGTCTTGAATTGACCGGCTTCGCGATAGAGCATTTGTTTTTCTCCTTAGACTCGATCGATGTGCTTCTCGCCGAACAGACCTTCGGGCCTGACGAGGAGGAAGAGCAACGCCAGCACATACGGGAACCAGCCTTCGATGCCGCCGAAGTTGCCGCCGAACAGATCCTGCATGACCGGCGGGATGTAGATTTCGGCCAGCTTTTCCGAGGCGCCGATGATCAGGCCGCCGACGATGGCGCCCGGCACCGAGGTGAAGCCGCCGAGAATGAGCACCGGCAGCGCCTTGAGTGCGGTGAAAGTGAGCGCAAACTGCACGCCGTTGCGGGC
>CAZDRS010000317.1:0-3227 GCA_964507585.1 uncultured Dechloromonas sp. | reverse complement strand
TCGCCAAGCCGGATTTTCTGCGGGGGGGGCATCCCAACCTCCAAAACGCCTTAACAAAGTGCACTAACAATATGAAGTTAATGCAATAGTTTCCACAGTAGACGTTTTTGGAGGGCCCGACAAGCCTGCTGCCGGGCGGAAATGCGTAAATTGTTGCTAATCAGCGATGGCGACTGCCGGTATGGTGCTGCTGTGGCCGCCCGGTGCCCTTGCCGGATTTATGCGTTTGGGTTTTCGACTGTGGCTTGCCCTGCCCTTGCGGTTTGCGCGCCCCGCGCGGCGGCTGCACCGGGCGCGGCTTGGCCACGGCCGATTGCTCGAAGCCTTCGATCACCACGCGCTCAAGGTTGCGCTTGATCAGTTTTTCGATGTCCTTCAACTGCGCGCGCTCGTCATGGCAAACCAGCGAAATCGCCTCGCCTTCCATGCCAGCCCGGCCGGTGCGGCCGATGCGATGCACGTAGTCTTCCGGCACATTGGGCAGTTCGTAGTTGATGACGTAAGGCAGGGCGTCGATGTCGATGCCGCGCGCCGCGATGTCGGTAGCCACCAGGGCCACCAGCTTGCCATCCTTGAATTCGCTCAGGGCACGGGTGCGGGCTCCCTGCGACTTGTCGCCGTGGATGGCCGCCGACTTGATGCCCGCCTTTTCCAGCGTCCGGGCCAATGCGTCAGCGCCATGCTTGGTACGGGCAAAGACCAGCACCTGGTGCCAACCACGCGTTGCGAACAGGTGGCAGAGCAGTTCCTTCTTGCGCTCGCGGTCGGTCTCGATGACCTTCTGCGTCACCGTCTCGGCGGCCGTATTGCGCGGCGCGACATCGACCGACACCGGCTCGTGCAGCAGGCCGGCGGCCAGTTCGCGGATTTCCGGCGAGAAGGTGGCCGAGAACATCAGGTTCTGGCGTTCCTTGGGCAGCAGCGCGATGACCTTGCGGATATCGCGGATGAAGCCCATGTCGAGCATGCGGTCGGCTTCGTCGAGGACGAAAATCTCGATACCGCCCAGGTTAACCGTGCCCTGCTGCACATGATCGAGCAGGCGGCCCGGCGTAGCGACCAGAATATCGACGCCGCGGCGCAGGTTGGCGATCTGCGGGTTGATGCCGACGCCGCCGAAAACGGCCAGCGAGTTGATCGACAGGTGCTTGCCATAGGTACGCACGCTTTCCTCAACCTGGATGGCCAGTTCGCGGGTCGGCGTCAGAACCAGCACGCGCGGCGTGCGGGCGACGCGGGTCAGGCGGTCGTTCGGCCCGGAAGCCAGGCGATGCAGGATGGGCAGCGTGAAACCAGCCGTCTTGCCAGTACCGGTCTGCGCCGTGGCCATCAGGTCATGGCCAGCCAGCACGGCGGGAATCGCCTGCTGCTGGATGGGCGTCGGCGTGTCGTAGCCCTGTTCGGCGACGGCGCGCTGGATTTCGGCCTTCAGGCCGAGGTCGGAAAAATGCATGGGAATACTCCACAAGCGAAAAGCCCGGCCGGAGCCGGGCGCCGCTTGATGATCAGATCAGTGAAAGGCCGCGTTCGAGATCGGCCTGCAGGTCTTCCACCGCTTCGAGGCCAACCGCGATGCGCAGCAGGCCTTCGTTGATGCCGGCAGCAGCCCGGGCTTCCGGGGAAATGCGACCATGCGTGGTGGAGGCGGGATGGGTGATGGTGGTTTTGACGTCGCCGAGGTTGGCGGTAATCGACAACAAACGGCAGTTGTCGACCACGGCCCAGGCCTGGTCGCGGCCCCCCTTGACTTCGAAGGAGACAATGCCGCCCCCGTTCTGCTGCTGTGCCTTGGCCAGCTCGTGCTGCGGATGCGACGGCAGGCCCGGGTAGAACACGCGCGCCACCTTGGGGTGCGCCTCCAGCCAGGCAGCCAGCCGGGCGGCGTTGGCGGCTTGCGCCTCGACGCGCAGCTTAAGCGTTTCCAGGCCCTTGAGCAGCACCCAGGCATTGAAGGCCGACAAGGTCGGGCCGGCCGTACGCAGGTACTTGAAGACTTCCTCGGTCAGCTTCTTCGGCCCGCACACGGCACCGCCCAGCACGCGGCCCTGACCATCGATGTACTTGGTGGCGGAATGGATGACCAGGTCGGCGCCCATTTCCAGCGGCTTTTGCAGGATGGGCGTACAGAAGCAGTTGTCGACAGCGACCAGGATGCCCTTGGCGTGCGCGATAGCAGACAGCTTGCGGATGTCGGCAATCTCGGTCAGCGGGTTGGACGGCGTTTCCAGGAAGAACAGCTTGGTTTCTGGCCGGATCGCCGCTTCCCAGGCCGCCGGGTCGGTATGCGACACAAAGGTGGTGGTGATGCCGGTGCGCGACAGGATGTTGTTGAACAACTGCACCGTGGCACCGAACAGGCTGTTCGAGGCGACGATGTGGTCGCCCTGTTTCAGATGGGCCAGCACCGCCGCCATGATGGCCGACATGCCGCTCGCCGTGGCGACGCAATCCTCGGCCCCTTCGAGGGCGGCGAGGCGCTCCTCGAACATGGTCACGGTCGGATTGGAGAAACGGGCGTAGACATTGCCCTCCTCTTCCCCCGAGAAACGCTTGGCGGCCTGCGCCGCACTCTGGAACACGAAGCTGGAGGTTAGGTACAGCGCCTCGGCATGTTCGCCGAACTGGCTGCGCTCCTGGCCGGCACGAACGGCCAGGGTTTCCGGGCGGTATTGCGGGGTGTCAGCCATTTCAGTCCTGCCCGCTTGCCAGGCCGAGAACCAGTTGCTGCGATGCCTTGCCGTCGCCGTCCTCGTCGTTCTTGGCCGACTTGCCACCACCGCGCTTGCCTTCGACGGCATCGAGGTAGTAATCGTCAATATCGCCGGTGACATAGCAACCGTCGAAACAGGAGGCGTCAAACACGGTCAGATCCGGCCGCAGCTTGGTGATCGACAGCTTCAGCGCCTCGATGTCCTGATAGACCAGCGCATCGGCGCCAATCTCGGCTGCGATCTGCGCATCGGTACGGCCGGTGGCGATCAACTCGGCACGGGTCGGCATATCGATGCCATAAACATTGGGGAAGCGCACCGGCGGTGCGGCAGAGGCGAAATAGACCTTGACCGCACCGGCGGCACGGGCCATCTCGACAATCTCATGGCTGGTGGTGCCGCGCACGATGGAATCGTCGACGAGCAGCACGCGCTTGCCCTTGAATTCCTGGCCTACGGTGTTCAGCTTCTGGCGCACCGACTTCTTGCGCATGGCTTGGCCCGGCATGATGAAGG
>CAZDRS010000316.1:0-3235 GCA_964507585.1 uncultured Dechloromonas sp. | reverse complement strand
GGCGTGCAGTCCACTTCGATGATGCGATCCGGCGTGGCGCCGGGCACCGGGAAGCTGTTGCTGACGAACAGGCTGCCCGGCTTCATTTCGGCCTGCATTTTCTCCCACAGCTTGGGCATCGGGGCCGGCGACAGGAAGGCATAGACCACGTCGTAGTCGCCGAGATGGGCCTGCCACAGGTCATCCCAGCGCCAGCGGATGTTCGGTCGGCCGACGCTGAGCAGGCGGCCGACCAGCCAGGTCAGCGGGGCGTTTTCGTAGCCGGTGAAATGGCTGTCGGGCAGCGCGTCGGCGAGCGGCACGGTGGTGCTGCCGAGGCCGGCGCCGAGGTCGAGGAAGCGGCTGTCGCCGCGTTCGGCCAGCAGGTCGGCCAGGGCTTGCACCGTCTGCTTGTTGGACAGGTAGAGCGGCACCTGTCCGGTCAGCGCACCGCGATAGACGAGCAGCAGCAGGATGGCGGCGAGCAGGAACCAGCCGGGGTCGATGGCGAGTTGGTGGGTGGCCCAGATCAGCGGCATGAAGCCGGCGTGGATGAGCCGCCACCACCACGGCTGGCGCGACAGCGTGGCGAAGAGCAGGGCGACGCCGCCGATCGCCAGGCTGGTTTCCCGCCACGGCATGGCATCGCCCTGGACGCCGAAATAGGGCCAGGCGAGCGACAGGACGAGGATGGCGGCGGCGCCTTGCAGCGCCAGTTGGCGAATCGGGGGGGATGACATCCCGCGATTTTATGCCATCAATGCACTTCTCGCCCTTTCTCTCGTTTGGCTGGCCTGCCCGGCGGCCTGCGCGCGCACCGGGCCGAAACCGCGCACGGCGGCCGGCCAGTCGGCCAGGCGGCGGGCCTCGTCCGGCTTGTCGCGGTGCGCCAGGATCAGGTCGAGGTCGGCCTCGTAGTCGGCCAGCAGGTGGCGGTCGCCCGCCTTGTCCGGGCTGTTGCGGAACGGGTCGAGCCAGGTGCCGCGCAGGTGGCGGCCCTTGGCCAGCAGGCGCAGCACCGGCAGCAGCCAGGCGCCGAAGCGCATCTTCTGCGGCCGGCCGTTCGGCCCGGGCTTGGCGAGCAGTGGCGGGGCGAGGTGGAAGCTCAGTTCGAGGTCGCCGGCGAACTGTTCGCCCAGGCGCTTGAGGAAGTCCCCCTCGGTGTACAGGCGGGCCACCTCGTATTCGTCCTTTGGCGCCAGCAGGCGGGCGTATTGGGTGGCGACGCTGCGCGTCAGGGTATCGTCGCCAAGCGCCAGGATGGCGCCGACCCGTTGCCGGTAGCGTTTGGCCAAGTGCTCATCCTGGTAAGCGGTGAGGTGGCCGGCGCGGTGTTCGATCAGTTCGGCCAGCGACATTTCCTTGACCGGCTGCCCGGCCAGCGGGCCGGCAAGGGCGGTGACCTTGTCCGGGAACAGCGCGGCGCGGCGCCCCCAGGCGAAGGCCTGGCGGTTGGCCTCGACGGCGGCACCGTTCAACTCAATGGCTTTGTCGAGCGCGGCGGCGGAAACCGGCACCAGGCCCCGCTGCCAGGCGTAGCCGAGGAGCAGCATGTTGGCGTAGAGGGCATCGCCCATCAGCCGGGTGGCCAGGTGCTGGGCATCGATGAACTGTACGTGATCGGCGCCGAGGGTATCGGTCAGTTGGCGCTGCAGGCCGGCGAGGGGGAAATGCCAGTCGCGGTTGCGGGTGAATTCGGCGGTTGGCGTGTCGGTGCAGCTGACTACTGCCCGGGTGCGGCCTTCGAGCATCTTGGACAGCGCTTCGCTGCTGGCGCTGACCACCAGGTCGCCGCCGAGGATGGCATGCGCCTCGCCGGTGGCGATGCGGGCGGCGTGGATGTCCTCCGGCCGGTCGGCGATGCGCAGGTGCGAGAAGACGGCGCCGTATTTCTGGGCCAGGCCGGTCATGTCCAGGGTCGAGATGCCCTTGCCGTCTAGATGGGCGGCCATGCCGATGAGGGCGCCCAAGGTGATGACGCCCATGCCGCCGACGCCGGTGAGGATCAGGTTGTACGGTTGGGCGGTGGGTGGCAGTTGAGGGGCGGGCAGGATCGGCCAGTCGGTGTCCTTGGTTGCGGTGCCGCTCTTGCGCGGCTTGCCACCTTCGACGGTGACGAAGCTGGGGCAGAAACCCTTGAGGCAGGAGAAATCCTGGTTGCAGGCGGATTGGTCGATCTGCCGCTTGGTACCGAAGTCGGTTTCGACCGGCACCACCGACAGGCAGTTGGATTGCACCGAGCAGTCGCCGCAGCCTTCGCAGACCGCCTCGTTGATCACGACGCGCTGCGTGATAGCCGGCAGCTTGCCGCGCTTGCGCCGACGGCGGGCTTCGGTGGCGCAGACCTGATCGTAGATCAGCACCGAGACGCCGGAGTAGTCGCGCAGTTCGCGCTGCACGTTGTCCAATTCGTCGCGGTGGCGGATGGGCACATTGGGCGCAAGGTCGGTGATCTCGGCGTACTTGGCCGGGTCGTTGGTGACGATGACCATCTTGCCGACGCCCTCGGCTTCGAGCTGGCGGGTGATCTGGGCGACGCTGAGGTTGCCGTCGACCGGCTGGCCGCCGGTCATCGCCACGGCGTCGTTGTAGAGGATCTTGTAGGTGATCGGCACCTTGGCGGCCAGCGATTGGCGGATGGCGAGCAGGCCGGAGTGGAAATAGGTGCCGTCGCCCAAGTTGGCGAAGATGTGCTTTTCGGCGGTGAACGGCGCCTGGCCGACCCAGGGCACGCCCTCGCCGCCCATGTGGGTGAAGGTCGAGGTGCTGCGATCCATCCACGTCACCATGTAGTGACAGCCGATACCGGCGACGGCGCGCGAGCCTTCCGGTACTTTGGTCGAGGTGTTGTGCGGGCAGCCGGAGCAGAAATGCGGCTTGCGCTCGGCCAGCACCAGCGGTGTCTGGGCGGCCTTCTGCTTGGCGGCGATGATCTGTAGGCGGGCCTCGATGGTCGGCGAGGTGAAGAAGCGGCCGATGCGCTCGGCGATCACCCGGGCGATGGTCGCTACCGGCAATTCGCCGGTCGCCGGCAGCAGCCAGTTGCCTTCGCTCCACTCGCCGATTTCGTCGAACTTGCCGATGACGCGCGGGCGGACATCCTCGCGCCAGTTGTAGAGCTCTTCCTTGAGCTGGTATTCGAGCAACTGGCGCTTTTCCTCGACGACCAGGATTTCCTCCAGCCCTTCGGCGAAGTGGCGGACGCCTTCCGGCTCCAGCGGCCAGACCATGCCGACCTTGTACAGGCGGATGCCGA
>CAZDRS010000315.1:0-3240 GCA_964507585.1 uncultured Dechloromonas sp. | reverse complement strand
GCCTGACCATCTGCCAGGCCATCCAGCGCCAGCATCCGGAATTCAGCGATGCCGAATTGGCCGATGCCGAGTTCCTGAAGGCCAAGATCAAGCACTTCGGCGAGCCGTTGAAGCCGGGCGGCCTCGGCAGCCTGCAACTGCAGCTGTTCGAAGCCTGCGCCGAAGCCCATTGCTGGGAGCCGACCTTCATCATCGACTACCCGGTCGAAGTGTCGCCGCTGGCCCGCGCCTCCGACACCAACCCGGAAATCACCGAGCGTTTCGAGCTGTTCATCGTCGGCCGCGAAATCGCCAACGGTTTCTCCGAACTAAACGATGCCGAAGACCAGGCCGCCCGCTTCATGGAACAGGCCAAGGCGAAGGATGCCGGCGACGAGGAAGCGATGTATTACGACGCCGATTTCATCCGCGCGCTGGAATACGGCCTGCCGCCGACCGGTGGCTGCGGCATCGGCATCGATCGCCTGATCATGTTGCTGACCGACAGCCCGGCGATTCGCGACGTGATCCTCTTCCCCTCCATGCGCCCCGAATGATGCGTGGCTGAGCTTGCCAACTCGGCTTTGCCGGAGGCCTTGCATAGCGCTGCTATGCAGCGACCTCCGGCGCCTTGGTTTGGCTGCGCTCGCTCACGCATCGGCTACACGTTGCCCATGCAAATCCGCCAACTGCAGATTGCCCACGATGCCTTGCAGGATCGCCTGATCCTGCGCGTGGCGACACAGGCTGACGAGGAATTCCGGGTCTGGCTGACCCGGCGCTTTTTGCGCGAACTGTGGCCGCACCTGGCCAAGCTGCTCGGCCAGGAAAGCAACAGCATGCCCCTGCCCGGCGATATCGAGGCCATGCCGGCGCCAGCCAATTTTGAGCAGGCTTTCCGGGATGACAAGGCGACCTACCCGCTTGGCTCGACCCCCTTGCTGACCAGCGAAATCAAGTGCGACACGCTGGCCGATGGCAGCTTTCACCTGACTTTCCGGGAAGGTCGTGAACGCAGTTTCGACCTCGGCCTGACGCACGACCTGCTGCAAGCCTTCTGTGCCATGCTCCGGGCCGGCGCCGAGCAGGCGCAATGGGAACTGGCACTGGACTATGCCGCCATGCCGTCCAGCCCCCCAATGCCGCGCATGCCGCCTTCCCATCTTCATTAGTGGACAAGCTGCAGCCGGCTCACCTCGAATTCTCCCCGGATGGCACGCCCTTTTCGTCTGCCTTCGGCGATGTCTATCACTCGGCCCACGGCGGCCCGCAACAAGCGCGTCACGTCTTCATCGGCGGCAACGACCTGCCCCGGCGCTGGCAGGGGCAAGACCGCTTCGTCATTCTCGAAACCGGCTTCGGCCTCGGCCTGAATTTCCTGGCTACCTGGCAGGCCTGGCGGGATGACCCGCAGCGCTGCCGGCGCCTGCACTTCGTTTCCTTCGAAAAGCACCCCTTCTGCGCAGCCGACCTGGCCGTTGCCCAGCGTGCCTGGCCCGAATTCGCCGAGCTCGCCGCCGAACTGCAAACGCACTGGCCGGTGCTGACACCGGGCATCCACCGCCTGCACCTCGACCGCGGGCGGGTTGTCCTGACCCTGATTTTCGGCGATGCAACGACGCAACTGCGCGCCATCGATGCGGCGGTCGATGCCTTCTACCTCGACGGCTTTTCACCGGCCAGGAATCCCGAATTGTGGACGCCGGAGTTGTGCCGGGCGCTGGCCCGTCTGGCCGCACCGGGTGCCACGCTGGCCACCTGGTCGGTCGCCGGCCAGGTACGCGAGGCACTAAGCGCTGCCGAATTCGATCTGGAAAAGCGCCCGGGCTTCGCCGGCAAGCGGGAGATGCTGGTCGGCCACTTCCGCTCCCGTCGCCCCGATCGCCACACGCCGCCAGCCGAGCGCCGCGCCATCGTGATCGGCGCCGGTATTGCCGGCAGCACCACGGCCTACGCCCTGGCCGCGGCCGGCTGGCAGGTCACCGTGCTGGAAGCCGCCGATGAGGCGGCCACCGGCGCCTCCGGCAACATCGCCGGCGTGCTGCGCCCCTTGCCTTCGGCCGACGACAACCGGCTTTCCCGCCTGACCCGCGCCGGCTACCTGGCAACCCGCGCCCTGCTCGGCCAACTGCCGGATGCCCGCTGGGCCGCCTGTGGCGTCATGCACCTTGGCCGCGAGCCGATCCACGAAGCGCAGCAACGGCGCGCCGTCGAGCAACTCGGCTGGCCGTCCGAGCTGTTGCGCTTCGTCGAACGCGACGAGGCCAGCCGGATGCTCGGCTGGCCGGTCGATACCGGCGGCTGGTTCTTCCCGGCCGGCGGCTGGGTGCAGCCGCCGTCGCTCTGCCATGCCGCGCTGGCCGCCTTCCCGGAGCGCATCACCGTCCGCTACGCCACCCCGGTGCACAGCCTGCAACGCTGCCCATCCACCGTCATTCCCGTGCAGGCGGGAATCCAGAAATGCGCCTCATCCTCCGATGCGAAGACCGGCACCATTCTGGAAAACTGGCAGGCGTTGGCCGCCGACGGTACGGTGCTGGCCGAGGCGCCGGTGCTGATCGTCGCCGGCGGCCACGCTGCCCCCCGCTTTGCCCAACTCGCCTGGCTGCCGCAACGCGCCGCGCGCGGCCAGGTCAGCCACCTGCCGACCGAGGCCACACCCGAATTGCCGCACGTCGTCTGCAAGCTCGGCTACGCCATGCCGGCCGTTGACGGGCTGCGCCTGATCGGCGCCACGCTGCAATCCGGCGATACCGATCCGGCCCTGCGCAGCATCGACCACCAGGAAAACCTGGCTCGCCTCAACCTCAGCCTGCCGGGTTTTGCCGCTGGCGTCGATGCCACCACGCTGGCCGGCCGTGTCGGCTTCCGCCCGATGTCGCCGGATCGCTTGCCCATCGTCGGCCCGGTGCCCGATCCGGCAGCAGCCAGCCCGAACACCCGCCTGCACAACCTGCCGCGTCAGCCGGGGCTATGGTGTGTGCAGGGTTTCGGGGCGCGCGGCATCGTCTGGTCGGCGCTGATGGCCGACCTGCTGGTTTCCCGCCTCGAAGGCGAACCGCTGCCGCTGGAAAGCGACCTGGTCGACGCCTGCGACCCCGGCCGCTTTTTGCTCAAGGCCGCGCGCCGTAACAGCGAAGAATCGGACGACACGACCTGAGCATCCGGGCTGCGTGCCTGCTAGACTTTGCGTTTCGCCACAAAAAAGAGAGAGACGCACGCATGAAGATCGAAACCATTGCCGTTCATGGCGGCTACTCG
>CAZDRS010000314.1:0-3252 GCA_964507585.1 uncultured Dechloromonas sp. | reverse complement strand
CCGGGTTGTCGTAGATGCCGACGCAGTTGCCCACGTCGCCGCGGATGTCGTTCCACTCGATGCACGCCGCCGTACAGGCCTTGCAGCCGATACAGGCGGACACGTCGATGAGCTTGGCGATTTCGACCGTCTGCCGCACTTGCGTGGACGGGGTCGTGGTCGCGGAGCGCTGTTTGATGTCTAGCGATTGCAGTGCCATATCAGCTCTCCTTTAAGCTTTCTCGATGTTGACCAGGAACGCCTTGTACTCCGGCGTGTGGGTATTGGCATCGCCCACGGCCGGGGTCAGGGTGTTGGTCAGGAAACCCGGTTTCGTCCGGCCGGTAAAGCCGGAGTTGATCGGGATGCCGATGGTGTGCACCTTCTGGCCATCGACGTCGAGTGCCTTGATGCGCTTGGTGACCACCGCCACGGCCTTGATGTAGCCCCGGTTGGAGCGCACCTTGACCTTGTCGCCGGCCTTGATGCCCTTTTCCTTGGCCAGTTCCTCGCCGATTTCCACGAAATGCTCCGGCTGCAGGATCGCGTTGATCTTGCTGTGCTGCGTCCAGAAGTGGAAATGCTCGGTCAGGCGGTAGGTCGTCGCCACGTACGGGAAGTCCTTGGCCGTGCCGAATACCTCCAGATCGCCCTTGAAGATGCGCGAGACCGGGTTGCTCTTGGCCTTGGCGTTCTTCGGGTGCATCGGGTTTGTTTCGAGCGGCGACTCGAAGGGCTCGTAGTGCTCCGGCAGCGGGCCATCGACCACCAGGTCGCGGGCGAACAGGCGGGCAACGCCTTCCGGATTCATAATGAAAGGCATCACCCCTTGATCCGGCGCGGCATCCGGGCGCATGTCGGGCACGTCGTTGCCGCCCCACTTGTCGCCCAGCCACTTGATCACCGTGCGCGACGGATCCCACGGCTTGCCGGACGGGTCGCACGAGGCGCGGTTGTAGATGATGCGACGGTTGACCGGCCAGGCGAAGCCCCAGTTCAGCGTCTGGCCGAGGCCGGACGGATCGCTGCTGTCGCGCCGCATGGTCAGGTTGCCGGCCTGCGACCAGGCGCCGCTGTAGATCCAGTTGCCGCAGGCGGTGCTGCCGTCGTCGCGCAGGAAGGCGAAGCTGGCCAGCTGGTCGCCGCCCTTGACCAGGAGCTTGGTGGCGTCCTTGGGGTCGTAGAGGTCGGTCAGCGCCTTGCCGGAGATTTCCATCAGCAA
Organism: uncultured Dechloromonas sp.; assembly: GCA_964507585.1. GTDB lineage: Bacteria > Pseudomonadota > Gammaproteobacteria > Burkholderiales > Rhodocyclaceae > Azonexus. The sequence continues at coordinate 2,051 of CAZDRS010000314.1, read as the reverse complement.
CTCTTCCGGCGACGGATCGTTGGCGATACGGTACGGCCAGGAGAGCTTCAGGATGGGGTCGGGGAAGGCGCCGCCATCCTTGGCGTACATGGCTTTCAGCGTCTGGTAGAGATGCGCCATGATCTCGGTGTCGCTCTTCGACTCGCCCGGGCCTTCAACCGCCTTCCAGTGCCAGCGCACGACGCGGCCGGAGTTGGTGCAGGTGCCGGCTTCTTCGGCGAAGAAGGCGACCGGCAGGCGGAACACTTCGGTCTGGATGGTCGCCGGGTCGGCCGGATTGACCTCGCCGTGGTTCTTCCAGAATTCGGAGGTTTCCGTGACCAGCGGGTCCATGATGACCAGGTACTTCAGCTTGGCCAGTGCGTCGCCGACCTTCTTCTTGTTGGCGACCGAAGCCAGCGGGTTGAAGCCCTGGCAGACGAAGCCGGTCATCTTGCCCTGGTACATGCGGTCGAACATGGCGAGCACGTCGTAGGACGCGTCCTTCTTCGGCATCCAGTCGTAGCAGAAATCGTTCTCCGGCGTGGCTTCCTTGCCGTAGAAGGACTTCATCAGGCTGGTCCACCACTTCGGGTAGTTCTGCGGGAAGTTCATCTGGTTCGGCCGCATCGCCTTGGGCGTGCGCTTTTCCAGATAGCTCTTGCGATCCAGGTCGGAATCGAGCGGCGCGCCCAGGTAGCCCGGCAGCGCATCGGAATACAGGCACTGGTCGGTAATGCCCTGGACGTTGGAGTGCCCGCGCAGCGCGTTGATGCCGCCGCCGGCCATGCCCATGTTGCCGAGCAGCTGCTGGATGATCGCCATGCTGCGGATGTTCTGGGTGCCGATCGAATGTTCGGTCCAGCCCAGCGCATACAGGTTGGTCATCGTCTTGTTCGGCGCGGCCGTTTCGGCGATGTACTCGCAGACCTTGAGGAAGGCGTCCTTCGGCGTGCCGGTGATCTTCGCCACGACATCCGGCGTGTACCGGGCGTAGTGCTTCTTCATAATCTGGAAGACACAGTTCGGATCTTGCAGGGTCTCGTCGACCTTGGCGTAGCCGTCCTTGTCGAACTGGTACTTCCACGATTCCTTGTCGTAGGTTCGTTTCTCGGCGTTGTAGCCGGAGAACAGGCCGTCTTCGAGCCCGAAGCGCTCGTCGATCAGGAAGGATGCGTTGGTGTAGTGCTTGACGTATTCGTGGTGGATCTTGTCGTTCGACAGCAGGTAATTGATGACGCCGCTCAGGAAAGCGATGTCGGAACCCGGACGAATCGGTGCGTAATAGTCGGCGACGGAAGCCGTACGGTTGAAGCGCGGGTCGACCACGACCAGCTTCGCTTTACGTTGCTTCTTCGCTTCGATGACCCATTTGAAGCCGCAGGGATGCGCTTCGGCCGGGTTGCCGCCCATGACGAAAACGAGGTCGGTATTCTTGATGTCAACCCAATGGTTGGTCATCGCGCCACGCCCAAAACTCGGAGCCAGACTGGCCACCGTGGGAGCGTGTCAAATACGTGCCTGAGTGTCGAATGCGACGGAACCGAGACTGCGCAGAACCTTGTGCGTGATGTAGCCGGATTCGTTGCTGGCCGACGAGCTGGCCAGGAAACCGAAGGTATTCCAGCGGTTGACCGTCGTCCCGGCTGCGTTCTTGGCGATGAAATTCGCGTCGCGGTCGGCCTTCATCAGCTTGGCGATGCGCTCGAAGGCCTCATGCCAGGAGATGCGCTTCCACTCGTTGCTGCCCGGTTCGCGGACTTCCGGGAACTTCACCCGGGTCGGGCTGTTGACCATGTCCATCAGGCCGGCGCCCTTGGGGCACAGGCTGCCGCGGTTGACCGGATCGTCCGGGTCGCCCTCGATATGGATGATCTTGCCCGGTGCATTCTTGGACTTGTCGCCGGTCGAGTAGATGAGTACGCCGCAGGACACCGAGCAATACGGGCAATTATTCCGTGTTTCGGTAGCGCGGGCGAGCTTATAGGTGCGTACTTCCGCCTGGGCTGCAGTCGGTGAGAAACCCATCAACGCGATGGATGACCCACTGAGCCCGGCGGAGCAGACCTTGA
>CAZDRS010000313.1:0-3253 GCA_964507585.1 uncultured Dechloromonas sp. | reverse complement strand
TTGCGCGCAAGTGGCGGCCGCGCAATTTTTCGACGCTGGTTGGGCAGGAGCATGTGGTGCGCGCCTTGTCGCACGCCCTGGCCGAGCAGCGCCTGCATCATGCCTATCTGTTCACCGGCACCCGCGGTGTCGGCAAGACCACCATTGCGCGGATTCTCGCCAAGTCGCTGAACTGCGAAACCGGCATCACCGCCACGCCTTGCGGCCAGTGTTCCGCCTGCCAGGAAATCGATAGCGGTCGTTTCGTCGATCTGCTGGAAGTCGATGCGGCGACCAATACCCGCGTCGACGAAATGCGGCAGTTGCTCGAAAACGCGGTCTATGCCCCGACGCGCGGTCGCTTCAAGGTCTATGTGATCGACGAAGTGCACATGCTCTCCAATTCCGCCTTCAACGCCATGTTGAAGACGCTGGAGGAGCCGCCCGAGCACGTCAAATTCATCCTGGCGACCACTGATCCGCAAAAGATTCCGGTCACCGTGCTGTCGCGCTGCCTGCAGTTCAACCTGAAGCAGATGCCGGCGGTGGCGATTACCGGTCATTTGGCCCACATTCTTGAAGCCGAGGGCGTTCCCTACGACATGCCGGCACTGTCGCTGGTTGCCCGCTCGGCGGCCGGCAGTATGCGCGATGCCCTGTCGTTGCTCGATCAGGCCATCGCCCACGGGGCCGGCAAGGTCGACGAGGCGCAGGTGCGGGGCATGCTCGGTACGGTCGATCAGGATTTCCTGCTCGCCATCCTGGAGGCCCTGCAGGTTGGCGATGCCCCGGCCTTGCTGCAAGTGGCTGCCGACATGGGCGTGCGCAGCCTGTCCTTCGCTGCTGCTCTGCAGGAATTGGGGGCTCTGCTAACTCGCTTGCAGATCATTCAGTGTGTACCGTCTGCGATCGATGACGACGAGCCGGAAAAGGAGCGTCTTGCTGCCTTGGCCGGGGCTTTTTCGCCGGAGTTCGTGCAGTTGGCGTATCAAATCGTCAATGTCGGTCGCGCCGAATTGCCGAGTGCGCCGGACGAATATTCCGGCTTCGTGATGACCTTGCTGCGCCTGCATACCTTCCGGCCGAGCAGTGTGGCCGATGTCGTCGGCTCGGTTGCGCCGCGCCGCGCTGCCGCGCCGGCTCCGGCCCGGGCTGTGCCACCGCCGGTTCCGCCGCAGGTGCGGCCTGCCGCACAGCCTGCAGCATCCGTCGCGCCGGCCGATCCCGTTCCTGCGAAATCCGCACCTGTGCAGGAAGGCGACTGGCATCAAATCGTTGCTGCCTTGTCGGTGAGTGGCCTGGCTCGCGAGTTGGCCCAGAACTGCGAGTTGCGCCAGTTGACCGAAGGGCTGTGTGTGTTGCGCCTGTCGCCGAAGCAGGGGCATCTGCAGATGAAACCGAATCCCGATCGCCTGCAGCAGGCGCTGGCCGAATACCTCGGCCGCCCCGTGCAGTTGCGCATCGAGCTGGGTGAGAACGAGGTCGATACGCCGGCCGCAACTGCCGGGCGGCAGCGCCAGGAGCAGCAGGAGCGCGCTGCGACGGCGATTGCCGAGGATGGTTTTGTGCGCGACATGATCGATACGCTCGGCGCATCTGTTGTTGAATCGTCAATCAAACCAATTGCCTAATGGAGAAATGACATGATGAAGGGTGGCTTGGGTGGCCTGATGAAACAGGCCCAGGCAATGCAGGAAAACATGAAGAAGGCCCAGGAGCAGCTGGCCCAGATGGAAGTCGAAGGTCAGGCCGGGGCCGGAATGGTCAAGGTCGTGATGACCGGGGCGCATGAGGTACGCCGCGTCAGCATCGATCCTTCGGTGATGGATGATCGTGAAATGCTCGAAGACCTGATCGCCGCTGCCCTGAATGACGCTGTTCGTCGTGGCGAGGCCTTGAGCAAGGAAAAGATGTCCGGTTTCACGGCGGGTCTGAATCTGCCGCCAGGCTTCAAGCTGCCGTTCTAAGTTTGTGAATCCGTCAGGGCTTGAGTCGCTGATCGAGGCCCTGCGCTGCCTACCCGGCGTCGGGCCCAAGTCGGCGCAGCGCATGGCCTATCACCTTTTGCAGCGTGATCGTGCTGGTGCTCGTCGCCTGGGCGATGCCCTGTTGCATGCTCTGGATGCTGTGCATCACTGTCAGCGTTGCAACACCTTCTCCGAAGCCGATATCTGCGAGCGCTGCCTGTCGCCACGCCGCGACCCGAGCGTGCTTTGCGTGGTCGAAACGCCGGTCGACATGAACATGATGGAGCAGACCCTGAGCTATCAGGGGCTCTATTACGTGCTGATGGGGCGAATCTCGCCACTCGACGGTGTCGGCCCCCGGGAGCTCGGGTTGGAGCGCCTGATGGCGCGAGTGCTCGATGGCGTAGTCAAGGAGGTCATTCTGGCCACCAATTACACCAACGAAGGCGAGGCAACGGCACATTACATCACCGCGATGCTGCGCCCCAAGGGGGTTGCCGTGACGCGGATAGCGCGCGGCGTACCGGTTGGCGGCGAGCTGGAGTATGTCGATAGCGGCACGCTGGCGCAGGCCTTGCGTGAGCGAAAGGCCTGTTCCTTGTGACAGTGGCTTTTATCGATGGTTCCGATATCGTATAATTGAGCGTTTATTTTTAATCCCATCCAATTCCTTTAGGGGTCAGCGTTATGAGCAATCAAGGAAAAGTGGACTGCGGGCGGCGGCGTTTGGTCGTTGCAACTGCAGCCGTGGGCGGGGCTGGTGCAGTTGGTGCGCTTGTCCCGTTCGTCTCCAGTTTGCTTCCGTCCGAGCGCGCCAAGGCAGCAGGCGCTCCGGTCGAAGTCGATATCAGCAAGCTCGAGGTCGGTCAGATGATGACCGTCGAGTGGCGTGGCAAGCCTGTGTGGATCATCAACCGCAGCAAGGACATGCTCGACACCCTGCCCAAGCTGGCCGATGCCGTGGCTGACCCGAAATCTGAAAAGAATCAGCAGCCGGCATATGCCAAGAACGATACCCGTTCGATCAAGCCGGAAATCCTGGTTGTCGTCGGTATCTGTACCCACCTCGGTTGCTCGCCGTCCTCCAAGTTCAAGAAGGGTGCCGAAGAAGGCATGGCCGCCGAATGGCTGGGTGGCTTCCTGTGCCCGTGCCACGGTTCCACCTTCGACTTCGCTGGTCGCGTATTCAAGTCGAAGCCCGCGCCGACCAATCTGGAAGTGCCGCCGCACTACTACATGGCCGATACCCGCATCCTGATCGGCGAAGACAAGAAGGGAGCATAAGAAATGGCTGCTGGCAATTTCGA
>CAZDRS010000312.1:0-3259 GCA_964507585.1 uncultured Dechloromonas sp. | reverse complement strand
ACCGCTGGGCAAACCTTCCCGCCACGAGCGCATGTTGGAGGCCATCAGCCCCTCGTCCGGCGCCCGGGCCCGGCCGGCCAGCAAGGCTTCGCCCGGCTTGAAATCGGCCGTAAGCAGGATGTCGGCCCGTCGGATGTTGTCCTCGACCTTGAAGAACTCGGCCGGCCAGTCGCCCAACGGCACCTTGCCGCGGATCAACTCGGCGATCCGGTCGATGCGCTCGGCGGTCAGCCCGGCAATCGCATGGTTATTGACCAGCAAGGCCGGCCCCTGGTCGCACATACCGGTGCAGGCCGTCTTGCCGATGCTGACCAGGCCGTCTTCCGACACCTTGCCGCGCTCGACCCACAGGCTGTTGCACAAGCGCTCCATCAGCGCCCGGTTGCCCTGCATACGGTCGGTGATGTTGTCGGAAAACAACACGCGGTACTTGCCGCGCGGCGCGGTGTAGAAGAAGGAATAAAAGCCGGCGACCCCCTCGATCTTGGTGCGCGGCACGCCCAGCGTGGCCTGCAGGCGGTCGATGGCTTCCGGCGAAATCCAGTCGCAGGCTTCCTGTATCTCGCGCAGTATCTGCACCATGTTCGAAGCATCGCGCCGATAGCGCGCCACCACCCGGTCGACCACGCCGGCAACCGCTTCGGCATGCATTTCGTTGAGTGCCACGACAACCTCCGAGGAACGGCCTATGACAATCAAGAGACTAGCACTGCTACATGGCCGTTTCTTGTCTTATATCAAATGTCAAAGCCCCGAGAATCGCCAAATCGTCATCTGGCTATGCAAGAATATTGCTGCAGCACAGCATTACCTTTGGCTCGCCAAATCGACAGTTCCGAAAAAGATTGATGCGGCGCACTACCCCGGAAAAATGAAAGGATGATCAGCATGAACACGAGCAACGCAGCGCTCCCCCTGGCCGGCAAAAAAGGCTTGGTCACCGGCATCGCCAACGACAAGTCGATCGCCTACGCAGTCGCCAAGGCCATCGTCGACCTGGGCGGCGAAATCGCCATCACCTACCAGAACGACAAGACCGCCCGCTACACCCAGCCGCTGGCCGAAGCCCTCGGCGCCAAGCTCTTCCTCAAGCTCGACGTCGCCGAACCGGGCAGCCTGGAAGGCGTCATCACCCAGTGCGGCGAAGCCTTCGGCGAAATCGACTTCGCCATCCACTCGATGGCCTTCTGCAATGCCGACGACCTGCATGGCCGGGTCATCGACGCCACCGAAGCCGGCTTCGATTCGGCCATGAACGTCTCCTGCCACAGCTTCCTGCGCATGGCCAAGGCGCTGGAGCCGCTGATGGCCCACGGCGGCTCGCTGATCACCATGTCCTACCTCGGCGCCGAGCGTGTCGTGCGCAACTACGGCGTCATGGGCATCATCAAGGCGGCGCTCGAATCGGCCGTCCGCTACATGGCCTACGACCTCGGCCCCAAGGGCATCCGCGTCTTCGCCGTATCGCCCGGCCCGATTATGACCCGCGCCGCATCCGGCATCGCCAACTTCAACACCCTGCTCGAAAACGATGCCGAAAAGGCCCCGCTCGGCCGCACCGTTACCATCGACGAAGTCGGTGCCCTGACTGCCTTCCTGTGCACCTCGGGCTCGTCCGGCATGACCGGCCAGACCATCTACGTCGACGCCGGTGCCCACATCGTCGCCTGATGACCAAACGCCCGGAAGGCCCGGCCTTTCGGGCAGCCTGATCAACCCAGCCTGCGGAGACCATCATGGCCGACCAAGAAGGACTCCTCCCCGATCCCGTGCCCGATCACGCGCTGCTCAATGGCTGCCGGGAAATCGGCCGCGGCGAGAGCACCATCGTGCTTGAAGCACCGACCGTCGATGGCCAGGAGCGGGTATACAAGGTGCTGTCCTCACCCACCGACTACGCCTACTACACCGCCGAAGACCGCCCGACCGGCCGCCACTTCCCGGTCGTCTTTGCCGATCACGGCACGGCCGGGCGCTCCAGCCGCGGCTTTCCCTTCCACATCGTCGAAGTCGAGCGGCTCTATCCGCTGCCCGGTTCGGGCGATGCCGCCGAGGTGGCGACCAAGCTCACCTCCTCCTACTACGACGCCTGTCTGATGTGGCGCAACCTGGCCCAGGACATGGGACGCATCGCGCTGCACCACCTGACCGTCACGCCGATGGGCTGGAGCGATGCAGTCAAGGACTCGCTGCGGGCGCTGGAAGTCTTCTCCGACGAATACGGTGCCCTGCCCGACCTGATCAAGGCCGATAACCTGATGATGCGCAAGGACGGCACACTGGTATTCTCCGACCCGGTATTCATGGAATGACGGCATGACGATCAGCAAAGTCCAATACACCTCGCGCAAGCTGGCCGAACAGCTGCGCGGCTCACCCTACATGGCGGTCATTTCGATCACCGACCCGACAACACCGGAAGCCAAGCTCGACCCACTGTTCCGCCACGTGCTGCGCCTGTCCTTCTTCGACGCCGTACCGGCCGACGAATTCATGCCCGCCTGCCCCGGCCTGTTCGACCATCACATGGCCGGGCAGATCTGCACCTTCCTCGAGGAACTGCACGCCGCCCCCTTCGAAATCTCGCTGATGGTGCATTGCGAATACGGCATCAGCCGTTCCGCTGCCGTCGCGCTGTTTGCCGAAGCGTTAACGGGCGCCCCGCTGGAAGCCCGCGAATTCACCTACGAGGCCAACCAGTGGGTGATCGACCAACTGGAAGCCCGCCATCCCGCCCTTTCCGTCAGCGTTCCCTTGCCGCTCTACAGCATCGAACGCCGCCACGAACGCCGGGCCTGAACATCCCACCACCACGCTCGATTTACCGGAGCAAATCCATGAGCCAACAAGCCGAACAGCGTTACCTGGTCAACAAGACCTTCGACGAAATCCACGTCGGTGACTCTGCCTCGCTGACCCGTACCCTGATGCCCGAAGACGTCAAGCTCTTCGCCATCCTGACCGGCGACGTCAACCCGGCCATCGTCGATCCGAAGTTTTCCGAAAGCGGCATGTTCCGCGAAGTCATCGCCCACGGCATGTGGAGCGGCTCGCTGATCTCCACCGTGCTCGGCACGCAGTTCCCCGGCCCGGGCACCATCCTGGTCGACCAGAGCCTGCATTTCGCCCGCCCGGTGACGATCGGCGACAGCATCACCATCACCGTCACCGCCAAGCAGAAGTTCGAGCACAACAAGCATGTCATCTTCGACTGCGTATGCACCAACCAGGAAGGCCTGCAGGTCGTGCGCGGCACGGC
>CAZDRS010000311.1:0-3260 GCA_964507585.1 uncultured Dechloromonas sp. | reverse complement strand
GCGCCGTCGCCGTGAAGATGGGCAAGGGCATGTTCTACAAGCAGCTGGAAATGGGCCTGGCCGACGCCTACGACTATGCGGCCGAGGTCATGGCCTGCAACATGATGAGCGAGGATGCAGGCGAAGGCATCGATGCCTTCATGCAGAAGCGCAAGCCCGAATACAAGGGGCGCTAAAGGATTGAAGGGGAAGCTGATTTCTCAGCTTCCCCTTCAATTGATATAGCTAACAACTCAACAACGAATAATCACGCCCAAAACGACCAGCGACGACGGCTTGCGCCTAATCCGACCAAACCGAGTCCGAGCAGAACAAGGGCGCTTGGCTCTGGTACCACATAAGGCGTATCGGTAATTTGCAACGAGACCTGGAAGGAGTTCGTTTGCCCTTCGACCGTCGTAAAACCGATACAACCACGATGCGAGGTATTACCAAATACGGCATCACAAGCTGAATTGCTCAGCACGCCCAACCCGGCAATATGCAGAATGGCATTGTAGTCCTCTCCTTCGTACCAAATGGTCTGATTCAGAGAGTTGTCGACAGGATTAAAGCCTGCTCCGGCAACGTTGATTACAAAAATATCGTTACAGTTGCCACCGCTACCACCCGCTTCGCAACTTCCATCATTGTCGGTTTCCAGGAAATTAATGGAAAAAATCAATGCGGCAGGTGTCTGCAAAGACCCGGTATACGGCGCGGTACTTTGCAACGAAATAATGTCTGTCAAAGTTGCCGACACCAAACTAGGGGCATAGATTGGGTAGTTTTGATGGATAAGCTGAACCGTATTCACCGCAGGGTTATTCGTCGTTAGAGTCCCGGTAAACGTGCCGTTGGTTGCCGCACCAACGCCCAAGGATGACTGTCCGTAGCCGGTCGAAACACCCCAACTAAGAAGTGATGGTGCGCTCAACAATGCATTTGGGTTCGAACCCGTCACGCCACCATTTGCCCCGCCCCCGTTGCCTTGATAGGCGGTAAAGCCACTATTCACTACGTATGACCAGTCGGTAACAGGAACAGCGAAAGCTTGAGCCGAAACAGCAACGGCGATTGCGCCAACCAAGCCTTTGAATGCGCCACCAACAACAATCTTCGTGTTCATTTTCATCTCCCAGCAAGTGATGACTACGCTTAACGTTCAGCATAAAGCGGGCCATGTAAATTAATACCTTGTTTCTATGGGAGAAAATATCCGGGGCACTGCGGAAAGATCCGCGCCTGCAAATTTTCCCGACACCCAGTGTTAGCTTTGGGTGAGCACCGACTCAGAGCAAGGCCAACGAATTAGCTGCTTGCCTTGGTTTTATCAGCGTATGACCAGCCGGCCGTCCTCGCGCCCGACCGGCATGGCAAAGGCAAAATGGTCGGCCTGGGCGGCCAGGTCGAGGTCGGCCAGTGGCAGGTTGGGCCAGGTTCCGGCGGAGAAACGGCGGCCGAAGTCGGAATCCCGTACGCGCTGCGCGAAGGCCGCCGGGTCGCAAGCCTGTCCGGTGAGCAAGGCTTCGATGTAGTCGGCACAGGCGACATCCTCGTCACCGTCGCGATCCACCCACTCGCCGGTAATCACGAAACAGATCTCGTCCGCCCCCTCAGCCCGGATGGCTTCGGCCGTGGTGCGGGCGCAGACCAGGCTGGCGGCGTACAGCCGGCGTGCCCGATGAAAGCGCTGCAGGCCGCGGACGCCGGCAGCCGTGGTCATCACGACGTCCTTGCCGCGCAGGTCGGCGCTTTGCAGGCGCGAGGGCGAATTGCCAAAATCGAAGCCCTCGACCGGGTCGCCGCCGCCGATGGCACCAATCGACACCGCACCCGGCATCTCGGCCAGCAGGCTGACCGCCGCTGCAATGCCCTCGACCGGATAGACAGCCCGTGCCCCGATGGACAGCGCCACGGCTGCTGTCGTGAAGGAACGCAGGGTATCGATGACAACCACCGTATCGGCAACATCGGGCTGGTTCTGCAGGCGATTCAGGAAAATGCGCGAAAACTTCATGGCGGTGAAAACGCTGGCCAGACGGACGATTCCAGCATACCCGCAGGCCTTGGCCCTTGCCAAGCCGCTTGCGTCAGTGTTCGTGCATCCCGGGCTCGACTCACCGGATGATGGAGTCTGCCTGCCCCGGCCGCCACAGTCCAAGCACCGGCTACCAAAAGACCGGGCTTGGGCCGGCTGCCGACCACGGGCGCAGCCTGCAAAAATTGGATACAAATCGTCGCAAAAATAGCACTGGAAAAAACCCGGTTTCGCGCAAAACTTAGGCAAAAAATCCAAGGAGCTTTTTATGCAAACCGCCCCGATCCCGCCCCACATCATCGCTGCTTTCCTGACGGCGAGCCGCCAGCATTTTGGCTTGACCACGCCGCGCCCCGCAGCAGCCAGCAGCCCAGCGAAGCCTGGCCGCCTGCGGCCGATGCTGCGCTCCCTTGCCCTCATCGGCTCGCTCGGCACCGCACTGGCCCAGCCGGCGCTGGCCGCCCAAGCCGGCGAAGCAGCCATGACCACACCCCCATCCGTTACCCAGGAGGAATGCAAGCCATGAAACCACTGAAGCTGACTGTTGCCGCCATCGCGGTTGCTGCCGCGCTCGGCGGCGCCTACTCCTTCGGCCACTTGCCAGCCATCACCGAGGCCCTTGCCACGCCGGCCGCCACGACCAGCATGACGACGAGCGCCGCACCGCCTGTCGCCGTAGCCCCGGCGGCGCTGCCCGACATGCGCGGCATCGTCGCCACCAACGCCCCGGCCGTGGTCAATATCAGCGTGACCGGCACGCGCAAGACGGCCAATGTGCCGCAGATCGACCCGGACGATCCGTTCTACCAGTTCTTCCGCCGCTTTGGCGGGCAGATGCCGCATGGCGCGACTCCGGTACAAGGCCAGGGGTCGGGCTTCATCATCAGCCCGGACGGCACCATCCTGACCAACGCCCACGTTGTCGAGGATGCCGACGAGGTGACGGTCAAGCTCAACGACAAGCGCGAATTCAAGGCCAAGGTGCTCGGCGCCGACAAGGCGAGCGATGTCGCGGTGCTGAAGATCGACGCCCGGAACCTGCCGACCGTCAAGGTCGGTACTTCGGTACAAACGCAGGTCGGCGAATGGGTGCTGGCCATCGGCTCGCCCTTCGGCTTCGAGAGCAGCGCCAGCGCCGGCATCGTCTCGGCCAAGTCGCGCAACCTGCCGGACGGCAGCTACGTACCCTTCATCCAGACCGACGTGGCGGTCAACCCCGGCAACTCCGGCGGCCCGCTGT
>CAZDRS010000310.1:0-3263 GCA_964507585.1 uncultured Dechloromonas sp. | reverse complement strand
GCCTTCCTGCATCTCGCTTGTGCCTATATCTGGTTACTGTGAACGCGCCCTAGTGGGGGCTTTCTCCGCCTTTCCATCAGGTAAGGTTTCCAGATCGGTGGAACTTAATCCCGGCCCCGTAAATGCCTGACCACTCCCCTTAACCGAGAATTTCCCTGGGCAGGCGAAGGTGATGTTGCCTCCTTCGAGAGTGACGGAGGACTGCCCGGCCTGAAGCACGATTTTCTCCTTGGCCAGAATGTGTATCTCATCGTTCGAACTGGTCACTGTGATCGACTGATCGGTGAGGACTTCCAGTTGATCAGTATTGGCCTGAATGGTGTGGCTGCCAGCCTGGGCGATGCTTTTGATGCCTCCATTGTGGCCCCCTTGCCGGCAACTGTGGATAGCGTATGGGGGCTGGCGATGTGGAAATCCTGCTGCGCTGTGGCATGCAGATTCGCACCGGCGAAGAGTAGGGTGGAAGCAGGCGTGCTGAGGCCGATGTCGGAGGGGGCTTCATTGACGATGAAAGGCTGGGCGAAACGCTCGGTCGGTTCGCCCAGGCTGCGATTGCCTGTTTGTGCCTTACGAGCATCCTGTCCCCCGACGCTGCCGCTGAAATGCCCGTCCTGTTGTGGATCGATCGCCCGGATGAAATCCGACTGTGCCACATTGGCGCGCAAGGGTAGGGCGGTTTGCTGGCTGGCCACATCGGACAGGGCCTGGGCGGTCTGTTCGGCGGCCTTGAGTTGAGCTACGGCTTCGGTTACGTCCAGTTGGGTACTCTGCCCATTGGGGCGGGCCGTTGCCGAAATCAGAATTCCTTCCCCGGCGCGCACAGCGAGCCAGCCATCGGTGCGGAGTTCGAAGCCGCTGCCGCGCCAGGTGCCGCGGGTTGCGCTGTCGGGTGCCTGGTGGATCAAATGGCCCAAGCCCAACTGGCCGGCATTCTCGCTGGTGGCCAGGCGCGCACGCAGTTGTCCCGGTGCATCGTCGATGACCCACTGGTTGAAACCGGTTTCGTGGTTATGGCTCATCCAGCCCGACAGTACCCCGGGGTGATTGGCACCGGCTTCATGGCCGGCTGAGAAAGGAGGGAGATCGGCGCCGTTGTAGGCTTGGCCAACGACAATCGGGCGGTCGATATCGCCATCCAGGAAATCCACCATGACCTCGGTTCCGACCCGGGGCAGGAAATGTCCACCCCAGTTGGGGCCGGACAGCCACTCGGCTATCCGCACCCAGGTACCGGACTGATCGTTCCCTGGGGCGTTTCCGGTCTTGCCGGCGGTTCGTCCGCTCGGGCCGGTCTCCAGCAAGCCGCCGGCAGATGGTGCAGTGCCGCGTTGCCAGGGGAACTGGATACGGATGCGGTGATCGCGATCGGTGGTCAGTACCTGATCGGCCAGGCCAACGACATGGGCAACCTGGGGCCGGGTAGGCGGCCTGGGCAAGACTGGGGGAACGATAGGCTGCTTGGCCGGCTGGGCCAGAAAGGTATTGTGGTATGTGCCATGTTCGATATCGCTCATGTTCAGCAAGGCCGCGGCCTGCGTTCCCAGGTTGTTGGCGCCGGCATGATCGACGGCCAGTATCTTGAAACGGGCATCATCGCCGAGGTACGACCCATGCTGGCTCAGTGTGATGACTGTTCCTTCAGCCAATTGACGGACTGTGCCGTCTGCAGTGAAGCGTCGGTATGTCGATTCCTGTGCTGCCAGGGCGAGATCGGTGCGTAGCTGGGCGGCCGCACTATCTTCGAAACGATAGGGGCGGGATGCATCGTGAATTTCAAGCTGCGGTAGCTCGCCATTCGGCACAGTGCTTTGCGCTTGTGCACCCGTGGCAACCAGGGTCTTGTAGTCCCAACCAGCAAGCGAGATGGCATTGGCCTGAACGCGGCGGGTCTCGCGAAAGGATTGAACCGTGTCGCTTGCCTCGGTGGCGTTCAGGCGATGAAAGCGCAATTCGGGTTGCCGACCGGTGGGCAATTCGCTATCACGGTCGAAAAGAACCAGTTGATGCCGGGCGTGCGGGCTGTCATCGCCGGCGCTTGCCGATTGGTCATGCTCGAAACGGAAGGAGAGGCCTTCTTCAGCGAGAAGGCGGCGAATAAAGTCGAAATCGGTTTCGCGATACTGCGTTGCGATACTGTGGGTGCGCAAGGGTTGGGTGACTTGGCTAGTCCAGTGTGCCTCGGGGTAGTCGGCGAGTACTTGGCCAACGATATCGATAACCGTCTTGTCCTGAAAAAGGTAGCAATCCCGGCGTTGGGCAAGGAAGGCCAAAAAAGGCTCCATGATCAGCCGGTAGCGGGCCAGACCGCCATCGGCGCCCAATTGCATGGATTGGGTGACGTAGCCATGCCAGGAGCGCTTGTTGCCATCGGCCAGAAGGAGTCGTAGCGTGACCTCTTCACCGAGCAGATTGTTCAGGTTGATATGTGCGTTGGTCGAGACGCAGTCGATTTCGAAGCGAAATGATTCCGAGATGGCCTCGTGGCCAGTGAAGCGCTCGACAAGCAGTGTTGCGTCGGGAAGGGCGGTCTTCAGCTCAAGGAGGCGGGCGTGTTGATTGAACAGCGTGTCGAGCAGGGAGAGCAGCATGGCGGGCCGGTCAGGGCAGGGTGATGGTCAGGGTTGGGGCGCGCGGCGCGAGTTGGACAATGTTTTTGAAGGGTGACAGGGTTTGCTGGACGGTGTTGCCGGCATGCCAGTCGAGGCCGACGTAGGCGAGCAGGCCGAACAGGCCGAGAACCGAGGCAATGACCCAAATCGGAACGTCCCGCTTGATGGCGTTGGAAATGCTGTCCGGTGCCGACCAGTGCGGTGCAAAAGCGGCTGGTTTGCCTTTGATGTGGGCGATCTGTTCGCCAAGTTGCTGCGTCAGGTATTTCAATTTCTCCGGGCCTTCCAGCAGGTAGCGCCCCTTGAATCCGATGAGCAGGCACATATGGAACACTTCCAGGGCATTGATGCGATGCCCCCCTCCGTTGCGTGCTGCTTCGAGCTTGTCGAAGAAATGCTCGCCGGCCAGCTGATCGCCGAAGAGGATCAGTTGCAATGGCCGACGCTCCCAGCTTGCCCGGATGTTCATTTGCGAGGACAGCACGGCTTCGTCAATGGCGGCGCAAAAGGCGTATTTGCTATCGAAGATGTCCTCGGCACTGAAGTCGTTTTTCTTGGCAGCACGTTCGAATTGCTCAAGAAATTTCTGGATATTCAGGGAAAACTCCTCGGGGTCTTTGGGTACGCTGCGCTGGCTGAGCAGGATGAGCATGT
>CAZDRS010000309.1:0-3286 GCA_964507585.1 uncultured Dechloromonas sp. | reverse complement strand
GGCCTTCAAGCAGGCGCTGTCGCTGTTCGTCGCCCAGCGCCGGCCGTCCGGGCTGCTCGGCGACACGACGGGCCGCCTCAATGCCCTGACCGACAGCTACATCCGCCTGCTGGCCGAAGACCAACTGATCCCCGCCGACCTGCGTGAAGCCGCGCTCAAGGCGGTCATCCACCCAGCCCGCCAGGCACGCCCCGGCGAGGAGGTTTCCTTCGTTGAACGCAAGGCAGTCAACGACATTCGCGGCACGCTCAGCGAACTGCTCGGCGTCGAAAACCTCTACGCCCTCGACCGCTACGACCTGACCGTGCACACCACCCTGGACGGCCCCAGCCAGCAGGCGGTGACACGCATCCTCAACCGCCTGGCCGATCCGGCCTTCCTGGCCTGCGCCGGCCTCAAGGAAACCCGGCTGTTGGCCAAGGGTGACCCCAAGCAGGTCAATTACAGCCTGACCCTGTACGAACGCACCCCCGATGCCAACGTGCTGCGCATCCAGGCCGACAACCTCGATCAGCCGCTCGACATCAATGCCGGCACCAAGCTCGATCTCGGCTCCAGTGCCAAGTTCCGCACCCTGGTTTCCTACCTGCTGGTCGTCGCCGACCTGCACCAGCGCTACGCCACGCTGCCGGCCGATGAACTGGCCAAGCTGCCGCGCCACCCGGCCGACCGCCTGAGCAATTGGGCCCTCGACCTCCTGCGCACCAAGCCGGACAGCACGCTGGAGCAGTTGCTCGAAGCCGCCATGGAGCGCCGTTATTCGGCCAATCCCAGCGAAACCTTCTTCACCGGTGGCGGCATCCACCGCTTCGGCAATTTCAAGCACGAGGACGACGGCCAGAACCCGAGTGTGGCCGAAGCGCTGGAGCAGTCGGTCAACCTGGCCTTTGTCCGCATCATGCACGACGTGGTGCATTACCACGCCTACGAGGCGGCCGACGCCCCGGCCAAGGGACTGCGCGACAAGGACGATGACGAGACCCGCCAGGCCTTCCTGAACCGCTTTGCCGAGCGCGAGGGCCTGGGTTTCCTGCGTACCTACTGGCACAAGTACCGCGACGTGGCGCCGGAGGACAGGCTCGAACTCCTCAGTGACTCGGTGCCCGCCCGCCCCGTGCCGCAGGCCGCCGCCTACCTGAGCGTGCTGCCGAAGAGCGACTTCGCCAGCTTCACGGCCTTCATGCGCAAGCAACTCGGCGACAAGGCCGGCACCGACGCCAGCCTGCGCAAGCTGTTCGACGCCCACGCCACCCGCCAGTACAGCCTGGCCGACCAGGGCTACCTGGCCCGCGTGCATCCGCTCGAACTATGGCTGGTGCGCCATTTGCAGACCGAACCCAAGGCGACGCTGAAGGACATCGTGCCGGCCAGCGTCGAAGCCCGGCGCGACGCCTCGAAATGGCTGTTCGCCCCGCGCTTCAAGCATGCCCAGCAGGTGCGCATCGACATTGTCGTCGAAGTCGCCGCCTTCGAGCGTATCGCCGAGGAATGGCGGCGCCTGGGCTACCCCTTCGAGCATCTGGTGCCCTCGCTGGCCACCTCGATCGGCAGTTCGGCCGACCGCCCGGCCGCGCTGGCCGAGTTGATGGGCATCGTGGTCAATGACGGCATCCGCCGGCCGACCGTGCGCATCGACGAACTACGTTTCGCCGCCGATACGCCCTTCGAAACCCGCCTCGACCATCAGCCCAAAGCCGGCGAACGCGTGATGCCGGCCGAAGTGGCCCAAGTCACCCGCCGCGCCCTGCTGCGCGTGGTCAACAGCGGCACGGCACGGCGCATCAAGGATGCCTACAAGGGCAACGACGAGAAGCCCCTTGCCGTCGGCGGCAAGACCGGCACCGGCGATCACCGATCCAAGGTCATCGGTGCCGACGGCGGTGTGCGCAGCGCCAAGGTGATGAACCGTGCGGCCACCTTCGCCTTCTACATCGGCGACCGCTTCTACGGCGTGGTCACCGCCTTTGTTCCTGGTTCGAAAGCCGCCGCCTACGACTTCACCTCGGCCTTGCCGGTACAGGTGCTCAAGGAAATGGAACCGGCCCTGCGCCCGCTGATCGCCGACCGCCCTCGCGCCGAAGGCAAGTGCAAGGGCTGAGGCAGCCCTACCCCTTCGTCATTCCCGCGCAGGCGGGAATGACAGCTATTTGCTTGAATAAGGGGCATCTCTCCGTGAAAACCGCACTTTGCTGCGATGCAACAAAATGGTAGCCTTGGTGCCATAAAATAACGCGATCAAAGCGAGCAACAGCATGAGTGAAATCGATCTGAAAAGCTTCTTCCTGGAGCAGGTTCGCCTGTTCGAATCCTTCCCGGCCGAGAAGGTCGAGGAAATCGTCATCAAATCGCGCCTGGCGACCTTCGAGGGCAACGAAGCGATTCTCGAAACCGGCGACGAGGGCAAGGTGTTCGGCGTGCTGATCAGCGGCCACGCCGAGATTTCGATGACCGACAACACCGGCACGCGCAGCGTGGTCAGCCAGCTCGAAGCCGGCGACGTCTTCGGCGTGCTGTCGCTGCTTACCGGCGACCGCATCACCGCCGACGTGATCGCCGGCAACCGCTGCTTCGCACTGATGATCCCGCAGGAGGTGTTCAACAGCCACATCCTGACCAATCCGAAAGCCGTCGCCTACCTCTCCCGCCTGCTTGCCGAGCGCACCCGCGCCATTTCGCTCGACCAGGCCAATGCGCCGACCAAGTCGGACGATCCCTATGCCCTGTCGCTGCACACCAGCCAACCGGGCAAGGTCGTCGTGCTCAACGTCGGTATCAGCCAGATCCACTTCGGCATATACGACACCGAGGAAAGCGGCGCCGATGTGCATGGCATCATCGACCAGGCCGACCGCGAAGTCACCCGCATCAGCGTCATGGTCGGGCCGCAGCAAAAGACCATGGAGCACGCGCCGTTCAAGCTCTCCGACCTGTTCACCGTGATGCGCGAAGCGACTGCGCTACTCGGCCCGGCCTTCACCTTCCACCCCGAAGATGTCACCGCCATCGGCCACCGTGTCGTGCATGGCGGCAACAAGTTCTCCAGCTCGGTGGTCGTCACCCCGGCGGTGATTAGCGACATCGAGGAACTGGCCATCTTCGCGCCGCTGCACAATCCGGCCAACGTAGCCGGTATCCGCGTGGCGCAAAAGGCTTTCCCCAACGTGCCGCACGTCGCCGTGTTCGACACCGCCTTCCACCAGACGCTGGCCCCCTACGCCTACCTGTACGGCCTGCCCTACGACCTGTACAAGCAGCACGGCATCCGCCGCTATGGCTTCCACGGTAC
>CAZDRS010000308.1:0-3301 GCA_964507585.1 uncultured Dechloromonas sp. | reverse complement strand
ATCTGCTTTCCGGTCGCGAGGCCCTGGCCAAGATGGATGCCAAGGCCAGCAAGGCGGCCTGAGCGGCTTTAGCGGGCCGTTAGCGCATCTGGCTTTCGATATTGGCAAACAGGGTATCGTAGATCGCCACCAGGGCGTCGCGATCGGTGCTGCCCTTGACCCAGCGGCGGGAGCGGGCAATCTTGATCGCTTCCTGTTCCATCTCCGACAGCGACGCCACATTGACTTCCTGACCGTGCAGGATGGCCGTGGCATCGGCCCGGGCGCGCTGGGCGGTGGCGACGAGTTGCATTGACGACTCCATCGACCGGGCACCATTCTCGATGGCCGATACCAGATCGCAAACCTGATTGGCGGAGGTGGCCGAACTGGCCAGTTCGCCGCTGAAGTCTTGGGCCGTGTGGCGCGCCGCCGCCACGGATTCCTGCAAGTCCTGCATCTGGGCAGTCGCCGAAGACATCGAAATACCGATCGCCGATACGGCAGCGGCGATTTCCTCGGCCGAACGCTGCGCCTGGTCGGCCAGCTTGCGCACTTCGTCGGCCACCACGGCAAAGCCTCGCCCGGCCTCGCCAGCCCGCGCTGCCTCGATGGCAGCATTGAGGGCAAGCAGGTTGGTCTGCTTGGCGACACCGTCGATACGGGTGGTCAGGGCCTGAATATCGGCGGCCTTCGAATTAAGATCGGCCAAGGCCTGCACCCCGCCTTCTGCCGCTGCTTGCGCACCGCCCAGTGCCTCCGACATGCGCTGCGCCGCAGCTGACATCGCGCTGGCCGAATTGCCGAATTGGCCGGCCAGGTCGCGGGAGGTACGCGAACTGCCACCGACGTCGCTCAAGGCGAGATCGACATGCTCGATGGCCATCGACAATCCGCGCTCCGAACGCAGAAATATCCGCGACAGCAAGGCCTCGCGGGCAACCGACTCCTGGGCCTCGGCGAGATGATCGAGAATTTCCTGCATGCGCTCGAGAACCGTGCGGAAGGCGCCGTGCAGGCCAGGCAATTGCAGGCGCCGGGCCGTTTTTTCCTCGGAAGATGCCTGCAACGCCCCGAGAATTTCTCGAAACGTTGTCTCGGTCTGGTCGAGTACCGAGTTCAGGTTGACGCGGATGGATTCGAGCATCGGATCGTTGATCACGTGCGGCAGGCGCCCCACCAGCTCGCCGGTACCCACCTGCTGCAACAAGGCATCGATTTTGGACAGATCGCCGGCCGATGCCGAAGCCGGCCAGAACAGCGCCACCGGGGCCAAGGCCAACACGACCAGCACGCCCCAGGGCGACACGAAGGCGACGCCGGCGGCAGCCGCCAGTAGCGCCGCCAGCAGCAACTTGCGACTAAAGGGCAAAGACGAGTTCTTCATAGCTCATTCCGAACTGTTTCATCACATCGAGCAGTACAGCCGTGCCAGCCTCGATTGCCGCACGCGGCCCGGCCGCCCTTTCGGCATCCAGCATGGCACGATAAACCGGCTCGATCTTGGCTACTGCATCAGGTTTTGGACAGCGGCGCACCGAGGTGTAGCCGATGATCTGCCCCCGGGCATCGAAATCGGGGGTGATATGGGTAAATACCCAGTAAAAACCGCCATCCTTGGACATGTTCTTGACGTAGCCGAAGAATTCCTTGCCCGCCTGGATGGTGTCCCAGGCCAGCTTGAAGGCCGCACGCGGCATGTCGGGATGGCGAATGATGTTGTGCTGCGAACCGAGCAGTTCTTCCTCGGTATAGCCGGAAAACTCGATGAAGATCGGGTTACCGTAGGTGATGATGCCTTTGGGGTTGGTCTTGGAAACGATGAAATCGTTTTCCCGCATTTTGCGCTCGTTGCCGGTCGGCTGGATCGCTCTTTTCATGGACACCTCCGAATTCGCGTAAATTTACTACAAGTGCCATTTGTGTAAACCGATTCGGCAGCGAGCGGGCAAGAAAAAACCCCGGCAGTTTTGGCTGCCGGGGTTTCGAGTGGCGTGACGCGGATCAGTGGTTGCTGGCCGAAGCGGCACCGTAACCCGTCTGGGCACGCACATACTGGTCGTCGAAGGCCTCGATTTCCTGTCCGGCGCGGACGCTGGAATCGCTCTTCGAGAAGATGTAGGCGAGCAGGAAAGCTACCGGCATGGCGAACAGGGCGGGCTGGGTGTAGGGGAAGATCGCGGCTTTGTTGCCGAGCACATCGACCCACACCGACTTGGACAGCAGCACGAAGGTGACTGCCGACGCCAGACCGCCGTAGCCGCCCCACAGGGCGCCGCGGGTGGTCAGACCCTTCCAGTACATGGAGAGGATGAGCACCGGGAAGTTGGCGGCAGCCGCCACACCGAAGGCCAGACCGACCATGAAGGCGATGTTCTGCTTCTCGAACAGGATGCCGAGCACGATGGCGACGGCGCCGAGGCAGATGGTGGCGATCTTGGAAACGCGGATTTCAGTCGCTTCCGAAGCCTGGCCCTTCATAATCACGCGGGCATAGAGGTCATGCGAGATGGCGGAAGCACCGGCCAGCGCCAGGCCCGACACGACGGCCAGGATGGTGGCGAAGGCCACGGCAGCCAGGAAGCCGAGCAGCATGTTGCCGCCGACGGCCTTGGCCAGGTGCATGGCGACCATGTTGCCGCCGCCGATCAGCTTGCCGCCGACCGTGCCGCCTTCGAAGAACTCGGGGTTCTGGCCGACGATCAGGATGCCGCACAGGCCCATCAGGAAGATGACGTTGAAGAAGTAGGCGACGAAGCCGGAGGCGTAGAGCACCGACTTGCGGGCTTCCTTGGCATCGGTCACGGTGAAGAAGCGCATCAGGATGTGCGGCAGGCCGGCGGTGCCAAACATCAGGCCGAGGCCGAGCGAGATGGCGGTGACCGGATCGGCCAGCAGGCTGCCCGGGAACATCAGCTTGTCCTTCAGCTTATGGACGGCCGTGGCCTTTTCGAGCAGCGTCTGGAACGAGAAGCCGAACTGACCGAAGGCCAGGAACATGACCAGCGTACCGCCAGCCAGCAGCATGCAAGCCTTGATGATCTGCACCCAGGTCGTGGCGACCATGCCGCCGAAGGTGACGTACACCATCATCAGGATGCCGACGGCGAAGATGGCGACGTTGTAGTCCAGGCCGAAGAGCAGCTTGATCAGCTGGCCGGCACCGACCATCTGGGCGATCAGGTAGAAGCAGACGACGGTCAGCGAGGAGATCGCGGCCATCGTGCGCACCTTGCCCTGATCAAGGCGGTAGGCGGTGATGTCGGAGAAGGTGAACTTGCCCAGGTTACGCAGGCGTTCGGCCATCAGGAACAGGATGATC
>CAZDRS010000307.1:0-3303 GCA_964507585.1 uncultured Dechloromonas sp. | reverse complement strand
AGCAACTGGTGCCGATGAAACGCGCCGGCCAGCCGGAAGAAGTCGCCGACCTCGTTGCCTTCCTCGCCTCGGACAACGCCGCCTACATCTCCGGGCAGGTGATTTCGATCAATGGCGGGATGGTCTGACGCCGGCAGGCATACAATGGGGCTACTGCTTGACGAGGAGAGTACCCCCATGGAACCCCTGAACCTGCATCAGACTGCCCAACAGCTAGCCGGCCCCGGCGGCGATATCCATGCGACCGAGGTTGAACTGGCCCAGGCCATCGAGCATGGCGAACTGCACGCCAATGTCAAACGCTGGGCCACCGAGCAGTGGGAAGGCCGGCAACTGCCGGGCAACATCAACCGGCTGGAAACCTTCATTGCCCGTAGCGAGCTCGACGCCTGGCTGAGTCGGCGTCAGCCGGCCTGATGACGAGCAAACCGGCCCGGACTCACTCACCTGTCAGGCGGGCCAGGGCAGCGGCCACATCGACTGCCCGGGTCGGCCGAACCAGGCGTTCCGCCTCCACGCCATCGCGCAGCAAGACCAGCGTCGGCCACAGCTTGACGCGGTAGCTGCGCCCAAGCGGTCGGCCGGGGCCATCCTCGATCTTGATATGGCGAAGTGCCGCCCGGCCGGCAAGGGCTTCGGTGATGGCGCCTTGTGCGGCCTGGCAGTGGCCGCACCAGTTGGCGCCAAATTCGAGTACGGTCAGGCCGGGCAGGGTATCGGCCTGTTGGCGGATCAGGGTTTCCGGGGCGTAGGTCACGGCGGCTCCTCAGGCGGAACGCAGGATCAGCGATTTGAGCTTGGCCAGCTTGGGCGCCACGATCGGCACGGTCAGCATGGTGCTGGCCACTGCCATCAGGAGCAGGGCGGTAAAGGTTTCGCTGGTGATGATCTGCTTGTCGAGCAGGATGTTGGCAAAGATGATCATAATCAGCGCCTTGGTTTGCAGCAGCCAGCCGATGATGCTGGCCTCGCCCGGCGCCCACTTGAGGATGCGGCCGGCGAGGTGCACGCCCAGCAACTTGCCGCCGATCGACATGACCAGCAATAGCATGGCCGCAATGAAAACGGCCATTCCGCCGACATCCCAGTTGGTGCGCAGGCCGGTGCTGAGGAAGAAGACCGGCATGATGACGAGCAGGACATGATGACGCAGCAGATCCATCTTTTCCTGGTCGAACCACTCCGCCTCCATGCTGGCCCCGGCCAGAAAGGCGCCGACCATGAAGTGCAGGCCGGCCCAGTCGGCACCGAAGGACACCATGGCCAGCCAGACCAAGGCCACGTACCAGCGGTCGCGCTCGGCCAGGCGCTGCATCAGCTTGTGGAACAGCCAGGCGGCAAGGCCGAAGATGACAAGGAAAGCACCTTGCCGGCCGATGCGCTCCCAGTCCATCAGGATTAGCGCCAGCACGCCCCAGATGGCAATGTCGTCCAGGCTGGCGTAGCGCAGGATGCGCTGGCCGATGGGCTGGCGCAGGACTTCCAGCTTTTCCATGAGCAAGATGAGGATGGGCAGGGCGGTTACCGCACAGGCCATGCCGACACCGACGACGAACTGCCAGGTCTGCGCTTGCCGCCCCATCCAGCCGTCGAAACCGAGCATCAACGCGGCCGCCCCGCAACCGAACAACAGCGGTGTGCCGAGCGCCAGGCCGGCGGTGATGCCGCTCTCCCGGCGATGCGCCCAGGCCTTCTTGAGATCGAGTTCGACGCCGGCGATCATCACGAAGAGCATCACCGCCCACCACGCGATACCGTTCAGCGACTGCACCACGACCAGGTTGAAGACGAACTGGTAATAGTCCGGGAAAGCCTTGCCGAGGATACCCGGCCCGAGCAGGATGCCGGTAATGATCTGGACGACGACGAGCGGTGCGTAATAGTCGGTCTTGCCCAGGCGCCAGATCAGCCAGGGCACGGTGAAGATGATCGTCATCGCGATCAGGAAGACTTCCGTCGTATTCATGTTGCCTTGCGCGCGGCAGCGGCTGCCTGGCGATGGTAAATGGCGGCCAGCAGGTCGGTCTGGGTAATGACGCCGGCCAGCCGTTGCTCGGCATCGACAATGGGCACAACAACCGGATGCGCATCTGCCGACAGCATGGCAGCCACCTCACCCAGCGAGGTCGTGGTACTTGCCGTGGCAAAGCGCATGCTCATAATCTGACCGACCACTTCCGGCTTGTCTGAATGGCTGGTCAATGTCGGCCGCAACAGGCGGCGGATGTTGTCGCCAATACGCAGACCCTGGTCGGCCTCGACATGGCGCAGGAAATTTTCCAGCGTCAGCACGCCAATCACCCGTTGCGAACGATCGACCACCGGCACACCGTGCAGGTGGTGCTGCTGCATCAGGGCCCAGGCTTCGTTCAGGCCGGTGGCAAATTCGACGCTGATGGCCGGCGCGGTCATCACTTCGGCGCAGGTGCGTCGCTCGTGGCGACGATGGGCGTGCGCCGTCGCCAGGTCGTAGATGCTGACCAGATCGTCCTCGCTGATGTCGAGATAGGTGTCCAGCTTCTCGACGGCGTATTGCAAGTCGCCATGGTTGATGCTGTGCCTTGGCTTGCGGACTACGGGCTGACGGGCCGGTACGCATTGCGGGTAACGCCGGCCGGGAATCAGGTTGTTCACCGCCAGCACGGCGACCAGCGCCGCCACCGTATTGAGCAGGGCCGTCATCAGCGACACCTTGTGATCCTGGGCCGCGATGGCGAACAGCATGGCCATTGCACCACCGGGCGGGTGGATGCAGCGGAGCAGGGCCGTCACCCAGATGGCGACGCCCAGCGCGACGCCCACGGCCAGCCAGGCCGGCTGTACGACCAGCCCGCAGCCGTAGCCGATCAGCGCCGAGATCAGCAGGCCGCCGGCCAGCGACCACGGCTGGGCCAGCGGGCTGTGCGGCAAGGCGAACAGGATGACCGTCGTCGCACCGAGCGGCGCCAGCAGGTAGCTGATCCCGGGATCGGTCGGCCAGACGGCGAGTATGCCTTGCATGAGCAGAATGCCGAGAAAGCCGGCGACGGCACTGATGGCTCTTTCCCTGGCCGACAACGGGGCAGCCTCGGCAATCAGGTAGCGTAGGGCAAATTGACGCAAGGATTCCATCGGTTCAGGCAGTCAGGTAACGGATCAGCAACAGGGGCAGGCGCAGCACGAAGCCGATGAACAAGCGGGTGTGCATCCAGGTCAGCAGGGTGTTGTCGCGCAGGTATTTGAAGTGCGAAACGCCGCCTTCCGCAGCGGACAGGTAGCGCACCGGCGCATCGAGGTTGATCGGCCGCACACCGGCCCAGCACA
>CAZDRS010000306.1:0-3325 GCA_964507585.1 uncultured Dechloromonas sp. | reverse complement strand
TCGGGCCAACGTGGCAGTGTCCTCATCCAGCTCGATAGATTCGTGCCTCTCTGCAAAAATTTCTTGGCGGATTTTACGAGTTTTCATTTTGTCCAGCCGTCCAAAAACCTTCGCTTGAGCCTCCCCTAGTTCATCGGGATTTGGCTTTGAAACCTCTATAACTAATTTTTGGAGCGAATGTATGGCCAGAATTTTCTCTAGCTGCTCTTGGTCAGGAAGCGCTGTAACGTCCACCGGACCAAAGCGCTCTTGAACCGGTTGCAAAGAGGTGAGCGTTTTTAGGAATTTAACGACCTGGCCTGTACCCAGATTTCCTTTCTTCCCCCCGATTTTATTACCCGAACGCATATTGAAGTAAAAGGTATGCCCAACCGGGTAGAAGACAAAATCAAACATCTCTGTATTGGGGCGAAGTTCGTCTGGCAAATTGATCTGTGCCAGCTCCTCGGCCGTTGCTTCATCATGCTTTGCAACATTAAACCATGGAGCATCTTTGTCGATATTGACGAAACGATACAAACGCCCAAACAGTCCACTCATGCCATTTGTTTCATCAATAGGCTTTAACTCACCCATCATTAGATGCAAACTGCCGTACACAGGAACATGGCGTTTGCTACGAAAAATTGCGTACATCAGATCAATGTAGCCCTGAGGGCTATGTGGGTGGGTAACAATATTGACGCCAGAAATAGGAAGTTTTGTAGTCATTTTGTGCTGATGCAGTTGTGCTTAGCCTATAAATCGAACCGATTACATGCAAAACGGGTAGCACTGAAGCATAGCAGAAGACGGGTAAAGCAGCATCCGCAGAGTGCTTACTCTGACTCATCGCGATTTGGCGCAGGCTCCATATCCAACAACTGAGCAATGAAGATTGCCTCGCCCCTCCTTATCCAGAACCCTGCAAAATGTTTACTAATGGCAATAGGTAAACATTGCCAATCCCCGTAACCATAGGGGTTTGAGCGTCGTTTCCACGGTCACGGCCATGTTTTAAAATTGCAAATGTCATGCATTTTTGAAACATTGCCATGAATCATCCGCTTGAACGCCGTGCCGCCGTCCTCGATGAAGCCCTCATCAAACGCCTGATCGCTGTCGCCAGAAATGGCAAACACTCCCTACGCAATGAGGCCATGATTTACCTTTCGTTCGGTCTTGGGCTTCGGGCCAAGGAGATGGCCGCCTTGAAAGTTCGCGATGTGTTGCTGCCGACCGGCGAACTACGCGACGAATTGCTGCTGGGTCGCAAGGCCACCAAAGGCGGCAAGGTCAGACTGGTCTATCTGGCGCAGTCAGCGCTCAGGAAAGCGCTAACTCGCTACTTGGCCGACCGGAAAGAGCAGGAAGGCATTCTGTTCAACCCTGACTCTGCCCTGCTCAAGTCGCAAAAGGGTGGCAGCTTTACCCCCAACACCCTGCAACAGCTATTTGCCCGGCTGTACGAGGCAGCAGGGATCAATGGCGCGTCCAGCCACTCAGGACGACGGACATTTGCCACCAGCCTGATCGAGAAGGGCGTGGATATCAAGGCTGTCTCCACGCTCATGGGGCACGCATCAGTAGCCATGACCGCACGATACGTGGAGAACAACCCGGTGCGCCTCAAGCGGATTTGCCAGGATGTCAGTATCGGATTGACCTCCTGAGACAGCAGCGCCAAAGCACCGTATACGGTTTTTGCCTATATAGTTAATAACAGTTATCTGAGACCGTAAGTACTCGATACCGTGCAAGGCCGATTAAGGTTCATTCGCACGCTATTGCTATCGCCGGCCAGTCATATTTTCAAGACACCAGCGGGCAGACAGGATGTGCCTAGCACTGACAGGCCGTAAACGAAGAAAGCCGACCTTTAGGGGTCGGCCTTCTCTTATCTGGAAGCGTAGAGAGTTGCTACAGGTTGAACACTACCCGGTGGTACTACAGGCAGGCGGAATAAAGATACGGGATGTTGTCAAAATGCCACGTATCGATGCCATTGACCTTGGTGAAATCGTTGGTCACTGGAGCGAGATATATCTGCTCCAACTCATTTTCCATGGCACATCCTGTTTCATCTGCATCAGGCAAGTCGACTTCCCAAAACCGATCAAGAATGAATTCGTCAATTTCCATAATCAAATTGCCGCCTTCACTTCATTGATTGCCGCCGCATAGACATCGGGATGCGGCAAATCGGAACTTGGGGACATCGCTTTGCCGCGCTCAAGCGTCAACTTGACTTGAAGACTTCTCAGCAATTTGGGATCACACGTCGAAACGTCGATACGCAACCGCGAAGACTTTGCCGTCAGCAGGTCGTTAATTTCTGCGTCAGTTACCGTACTCATGCTGCCACCTCCTCAGCGAAGAATTCGCGCAGGTATTCCACTTTCGCTTGTTGTTGAACCACCTCGTAAATCTCGTCGGCTTCGTCGCACATTGCCGTCTCGATCCTGAGATGATCTAAAGCGTCGAAAAATCGCTCTCTCAATTCATCGTCAAACCCTAGGTCGATTTCACGTAGTTCACCACCGTCAATTAGGCTGGCAAGTTGCTCGATGGTGATATTCATACCGCCACCTCTTGAACAACCCAAAGTTTGCTAAGGTAGCGGTCTTGAAGTTCGTCCAGCAGCGGGATTAACAACGCCCTGTCGCGATTACAAGGTAGCGAAAAATACACGTCAATTGCATTGCGAATGATCAGAGCGTCGTTAAATTTCCAGTGACTACTTAAATCCAATTGATCCCAACCTTTGGCATAAGTAAAAAGCTCAAGTTCATTACGAGTATAGACATACTCTTTTTTATTACTCAGCCTCCAGAGATAGCAGCCAACCTGATCAACATAGGTATCTGGCGCAAATTCAATCCGTGCAGGCTTTCCGTTTTTGTCGTATTCGCATTTGTAGCGGGATTCAGTAAGCGGAATAACTTTCGCCGTGGCTTTGGTTTGTGCGCTTTTGGTTTTCTTGCTCATTTTAGTAAAACTCCATATCGAATTATCCGCATTAGCGGACGGCCCTCGAAGAGAGCCGGGTCGCCCATACCGTTTTCAGGCAAATATGGACGAAATAAAGGCGCACAAACCCTCACGGGCTTTCTCCTACACTTCCCAAATTTTTAAAGATCGATAATACGACGAGGCGAAGAATATAATATTTTCACGCACCCCGTCACAAATAAATCACACACCACCAATATTTCATGGTAGCCAATTCGCAAATTAGAAACTTCAGGTTTTTAAAACCCCTCTGAAAGCCTCATTAATAAAGGCTCCATTATTTAAATCTTCAACTTTGCACAAAAACAACACTCGACTAAATCACCGAATCATT
>CAZDRS010000305.1:0-3328 GCA_964507585.1 uncultured Dechloromonas sp. | reverse complement strand
CCGCCATCACCGTTCCCGACCTGCGCTGGTCGCGCTGCGACCTCAAGGTCGTCTCCCTGCTCGCCAACGTGCTGGCCCGCCAGCAGGCCGTAGCCCAGGGCTGCGCCGAAGCGCTGCTGATCCGCGACGGCCTGATGAAGGAAGGCGCCGCCTCCAACATCTTCATCGTCAAGGACGGCGTGCTGATCGCCCCGCCCAAGACGCACCTGATGCTGCCCGGCATCACCTACGACGTGATCCTGGAACTGGCGGAGCAGCACAAGCAACCGCTCGTCGTTCGCGAAATCACCGAGACGGAACTTCGTACCGCCGACGAGGTCTGGATGACCTCATCGACCAAGGAAATCCTGGCCATCACCACCCTCGACGGCAAACCTGTTGGCACCGGCAAACCCGGCCCTTACGCAGGGCAAATGTGGCAGTGGTACCAGGATTTCAAGAACACCGTAATGCGCAAAGGCTGACATGGCTTCCTACAAGGACACCCTCCTCGAATTCCCCTGCGACTTCCCGCTCAAGATCATGGGCAAGGCGCACGACGAACTCGCCCAGGCGGTGCTCACCATCGTCACCCGCCACGCCCCTGACTTCGACGGCGCAACCATGGAAATGCGCGCCAGTTCCGGCGGCAACTACCTGAGCCTGACCTGCACGGTAGTCGCCACCTCCAAGCCGCAACTCGATGCACTGTACATGGAGTTGACTAGCCATCCGTTGGTGAAAGTCGTCCTCTAAGTGAATCTCGTCGTCAAACGCCTGGGCCGGGTCGACTATGAGCCGACCTTCCAGGCCATGCAGGACTTCACCGCCAGCCGTACGGCCGAAACGCCGGACGAGCTGTGGATCGTCGAGCACCCGCCGGTCTACACCCTGGGCCAGGCCGGCAAGCCCGAACATATCCTGCGCGACATCGGCATCCCGCTGGTCAAGATCGACCGCGGCGGCCAGGTCACCTACCATGGCCCCGGCCAGGTGGTGATCTACCTGCTGCTCGACCTGCCGCGCCTGAAGATCAAGGTGCGCGAACTGGTCACCGCCATCGAGCAGGCGGTCATCGACCTGCTGGCTCAACATGGCGTCACCGCCGAGCGCCACGACGGCGCACCGGGTGTCTATGTCGGCGAAGCAAAAATTGCGGCGCTCGGACTACGCATCCGCAACGGCTGCTCGTATCATGGTGTTTCGCTCAATGTGGACATGGATCTCTCCCCATTCGATGCAATCAACCCCTGCGGCTACGCCGGGCTAAAAGTTATACAAACCAAGAACCTGAATATCCCGCTTTCCGTAACAGAGGCCGGCGAGCACCTAACGCAGCACTTGCTGCAGCAATTGGACAGACAACATGGCTGATACCAAACCGGAAGGCGCGACCAAGCAAAAAGGCGTCAAGCAAAAAGGCGAACTGAAGACCGCCCGCATCCCCATCAAGATCGTGCCGGTCGATGCGCCCTTGCGCAAACCGGAATGGATTCGCGTCAAGGCCGGCAACAGCGCCGGCCGCTTCGGCGAAATCAAGTCCATGCTGCGCGAGAAAAAGCTGCACACCGTCTGCGAGGAAGCCGCCTGCCCGAACATCGGCGAATGCTTCGGCCGCGGCACGGCCACGTTTATGATCCTCGGCGACATCTGCACCCGCCGCTGCCCCTTCTGCGATGTCGGCCACGGCCAGCCCCTGCCGCCCAACCCGAACGAACCAGCCGAACTGGCAGCTTCCGTGTCGACCCTCAGGCTCAACTACGTGGTGATCACCAGCGTCGACCGCGACGACCTGCGCGACGGCGGTGCCCAGCACTTCGTCGATGTCGTCCGTGCGGTGCGGGAAGCCTCGCCGAAGACCACCATCGAAACGCTGGTGCCCGATTTCCGCGGCCGCATGGACATCGCCATCGACATCCTCGGCCAGTCGCTGCCCGACGTGCTCAACCACAACATGGAAACCGTACCCCGCCTCTACAAGCAGGCTCGCCCGGGCGCCGACTACGCCCATTCGCTGGCCCTGATGAAGCAGTTCAAGGCGCGCTACCCGCAGGTCAAGACCAAGTCCGGCCTGATGGTCGGCCTCGGCGAAACCGACGAGGAAATCCTCGAAGTCATGCGCGACCTGCGTGCCAACGACGTCGAAATGCTGACCATCGGCCAGTACCTCGCGCCCTCGGGCCACCACCTACCGGTCAGCCGCTACGTCCATCCCGACACCTTCAAGATGTTCGAGGAAGAAGCCAGGAAAATGGGCTTCTCCGGCGCTGCCTGCGCGCCGATGGTGCGTTCCAGCTACTGGGCGGACATGCAGGCGCACAGCGCCGGTGTCGCCTGATCTTTTCGCTCCTCAAATAGCCAAAGGGCAGCCCGTTTCGGTGCTGCCCTTTTCATTGGCGGAGATCGCTTACCTGACGCTGCCCGGCGCCGGTGGCGGCGCCCCTGGCGGCGGCGGGGGAATACTCGGATCTTGCGGCTGGCTCTGTAGCGACGAGCGCCCCGGCCCCGAATAGCTCATGTTGGCCGGCACCGGCACGCGGTGGCCCTTGGCGTACATGCACTGGATATAGGCGTTGTCGTACTGGCGCTGCGTACCGATGGTCGAAGCACGCGAGGCATCGCTACCCGTCGCGCTACCCATCAGCAGGCCGGCTCCGGCACCAATCGCGGCGCCCTTGCTGTTGCCGCCAATGGCTGCACCGGCCAGAGCACCAACCGCCGTGCCAACAGCGGCACTGGTCACCGCCGACTCCTTGGCCGCATCGCCCGCCGTCTTGCCGCCAATCTGGTAATGCGCGTATTGGCGGCACTCCATGTCATCGGCACGGAAACGTTCGAAAGGCTGGCCGGTTCCCGGCAAGACCATGACGCTCGGCCCGGTCGGCATGACAGTACAGGCGCCCAAGAGCAGGGCCAAACCAGCCACGCCCCATTTCGGCAAATGATTTTTGGTGTTCATTTCATCGCTCCGGTTGCGGCAGAACTTTCTGCCAGCCCTCTGGGCATTCCTTGACGTAGGGATAATAGCCCTTGCTGCTCTTGCAGTAGTACCAGTATTGCTGGGCCTGCACCGGCTGTGCAGGCGGCGGTGCTGCCTGTTCGACATAGACCGGTGGCGGCGCCGGCGGCACGACGACAACCTGCGGCGGGTAGTAGTAGGGCGGCGGATACCAGACCGGGCCCCAAACCGGCCCGCCGACATAAACACCCAAATGAACACGCGATCCATGTGCCGATGCACTGGAACCGAAACCGGCCATCAACACGGCCAGCAGAACAACGAACAGTTTTCTGTATTTCATGGCGATACCAAATGGGCCATTGACTCGCTATAAAGATAGCGAATAAA
>CAZDRS010000304.1:0-3335 GCA_964507585.1 uncultured Dechloromonas sp. | reverse complement strand
TAGACGGTGAAGAAGATGCCGGATTCGCCGTTGATGCCGTGCGCCAGGTTCCATTGAATTTCCAGCACCTTGGCCACCGGGTAACCGAGGGCGATGAGCAGGCCGGCGACCAGCCAGATTACGGCGGCACGCTGCCGACCCAGGCGGACAGCGTTGACCGAGCAGGCGATGCAGTAGCTGCTGGTGATCATCAGCAGCGTGATGCCGGTGCCAGCCAGGAGGTTCAGGCGCTGGGCGCCGGCGTGGAAAGCGTCCGGAAAATGGGCGCGTGAGATGAAATAAACCGCGAAGAGCACGGCAAATTCGACGAATTCGCAGGTAATGCCGACCCAGATGCCCTTGTTGCCGGGGATGCGCCGGGTTTCATCGGCAGGGGGCGGGGCTTGTTCGAGGGTGGCGGCAGTCATGGCGAGGTGGGGCGGACAATTTCTGCATTCTTCGCTGCTGTTCTCGGCGAGGCATTGATGTCCATCAATCGATTGCCCTAAGTGACACGAAAATAAAAGTGTTATTGGGTTGCGCTGTATCAAATTGCGCTGCGAGAAACCTTCCTAAAATCATGGGTTTCGCATTGCGTACTCAAGGAGTTGTTATGGCGGCAGTCATGCCCGCACCGGCAGCCAGCCGGATCCTGATGTCTGGTAACGAAGCGGTTGCCCGCGCAGTCTGGGAGGCCGGCGTCAAGGTTGCTGCCGCCTATCCCGGCACGCCGTCCACCGAAATGCTGGAAGTCATTTCGACCTATCCGGACATCTACGCCGAGTGGTCGGTGAACGAGAAGGTGTCGCTGGAAGTCGCCATCGGTGCCGCCTACGCCGGCTCGCGCGCCTTCTGCTGCATGAAGCACGTCGGCATGAACGTCGCCTCCGACGCGCTGATGACCCTGACCCTGACCGGCGTGGTTGGCGGCCTGGTCATCGCCATCGCCGACGACGTCGGTTTGTCGTCGTCGCAGAACGAGCAGGATTCCCGCTACTGGGGGCGCTTCGCCCACGTGCCGTTGTTCGAGCCGGCCGATTCGCAGGAAGCCTACGCGATGACGCTGGCCGCCTTCGAACTGTCGGAAAAGCATCAGGTACCGGTCATCCTGCGCATGACCACCCGCATCAACCACGTCAAGGCGCTGGTCACCGTCGGCGAGCGTCAAGCGCATGTCGGTGCCGGCTTCAAGAAGGATCAGTCGCGTTTCGTGATGGTGCCGGGCAATGCCGGCAAGCGCATTCCGCTGATGTTCCAGCGCGACAACACGCTGCGCACCGAAGCCGAACAGTCGGCGTGGAACGTCATCGAGCCGGGCAGCGACAAGCGCGTTGCCTTTATCACCTCCGGGCCGGCTTACATGCACGTCCGCGAATCCTTCCCGGATGCGCCGGTACTCAAGCTCGGTTTTTCGTGGCCGGTGCCTTTCGAGAAGTGCCGCGAACTGGCAGCCATGGCCGACCAGGTCGTTGTCGTCGAGGAAGTCGAGCCGCTGGTTGAAACCGAACTGAAGGCGCAGGGCATCAAGGTCATCGGCAAGGAAATCCTGCCGCTGCAGGGCGAGTTGGCGCCGCCGGTGATCAAGCCGGCTATTGCCCGCCTGCTCGGCGAGCCGGTCGACGAGGTGCCGCTGCGCGTCAAGCCGGCCCAGGTCTTCCCGCGCCCGCCGACCATGTGCGTGGCCTGCCCGCACCTCGGCGTTTATTACACGCTGTCGCAGGTGCGCAACCTCAACATCTCCGGCGATATCGGCTGCTACACGCTGGGCGCCGGCCACCCGTGGCAGGCGATGGACACCTGCGTGTCGATGGGCGCCTCGATGGGCGTCGCGCTGGGTATGGACAAGGGGCGCGGCGAGTCCGACAAGGACAAGCGCATCGTTGCCGTGATCGGCGATTCGACCTTCCTGCACATGGGCATGCAGGGCCTGCTCGACATGGTCTACAACAAGGCCCATGTGACGGTCATGCTGCTCGACAACCGCGCCGTCGGCATGACCGGTGGCCAGGACAACCCGGGCAATGGCCGCGACATCTACGGTGACGACGCACCGCGCGTCGATTTCGCCAAACTGGTCGAAGCGCTGGGCGTCAAGAAGGAGCGCATCCACGTCGTCAATCCCTACGAACTGCCGACGCTGTTCAAGACCATCCGCGATGAAGTGAAGGTGCCCGACGTGTCGGTCATCATCACCGACCAGCCCTGCGTGCTGATCAAGGACTACCACAAGCTGAAGCCCTTCGAGGTCATCGAGGACAAGTGCACCGGTTGCGGCAACTGTATCGACGTAGGTTGCCCGGCCATTCACGTGACTCGCCGTGCCAAGGAGGTGAAGCCGAGCGGCCGCGAGGTCGATCTGGCTTTCGTGCGTATCGAGTCTTCGGTGTGTACCGGTTGCACGCTGTGCGTCCAGCCCTGTGCGCCGGGCGCCATCGTCCATTACGCGCCGGTTTCGCCGATCAAACTGGTTACCAAGGGATGCGGGGCCTGAGATGAGCAAGATCACCAATATTCTTGTCGTCGGCATTGGCGGCCAGGGCGTGATGACCGCCACCGAAATCCTAGCCGAAGCTGCCATCGCCCTCGGTCACGATGCCAAGAAGACCGAAGTCGCCGGCATGGCGCAACGCGGCGGCGTCGTCTCGTCGCACCTGCGCTTCGGCCCCCGGGTGCTGTCGCCGCAGATCGCGCCGGGTACGGCCGACGTGCTGCTCGCCTTCGAGGCGGCGGAAGGCCTGCGCTGGCAGCACATGCTGCGCCCCGGTGCCATCGCGCTGGTCAATGATTCACGCTTCGTGCCGCCGGTGGTTGAGCTCGGCCTGTTCGACTATCCGGTTAATCCGGTTGCCGACATGAAGGCGGCCGGCACCAAGGTTGTCGCCTTCGATGCCACCACCATCGCGCAGGGTCTTGGCGATATTCGCCTGGGCAATACCGTCATGCTGGGAGCCATCGCCGACCATCTGCCGTTCTCGGCCGATGACCTGCTGGCTTGCGTGCTCAAGCGTTTCCAGAAAAAGGGCGAAAAGATGGTGGCCTTGAACCGGCAGGCCTTTGCCGCCGGTCGCGCCGCCGTTGGCGCGGCAGAAGCAGCGACCGCCTGATTCTGGTAAAATTCGCGCCAAATCAAAGGGAAAGGCAGGCGCCTTTCCCCTTTTCTTTTTAGATGGATGCGACGATGACGGCACAAATTATCGACGGCAAGGCGCTGGCAGACGAACTGCGCCAAAGCTTCAAGGCCCGCGTGGAAACCCTGACGGCCAAAGGCCACAAGCCCGGCCTGGTGGTCATTCTGGTCGGCGAAGACCCGGCCTCCCAGGTTTACGTGAAGAACAAGGTCAATGGCTGCCTGGCCA
>CAZDRS010000303.1:0-3355 GCA_964507585.1 uncultured Dechloromonas sp. | reverse complement strand
TTAAACAAGGATAGCGCAAGCTTTCCGCCACTCGACGTATAAGAAGGCAGATTCACACCAACTGTCGATGTCGACGTTTGTGTGCCAGTACTAGACATCGCCCCACCAGCAACGTTCCAGCCACTCCCACCCAGAGCGCTTTGTTTGGTACTCAGGAAATTCAGCTTTGCACCCAGATTACGGTTAAAGCTATCACTAGCCTCTACCACGCGAGCCTCAATCAATACCTGACGAGCACCGATATCAATTGCGTTTATGAAGGAGCGAATTTCCTCAAGCTTAGATGGAATATCGTTAATGAAGATGATATTGGACTGAGGGTCAGCAACAGCACTACCCCGCTTACTCAGAATACGCTGCGCCTGCCCCGTTGCCCCGCCCCCTGCGCCGGGCAATGCGACACCAGCCAACAACCGCGCCACATCTGCCGCTTTCTGGTAATTCAACTGGAACTGCTCCAGCTTCAGTGGCTCAAGTTCGCTGATTTGCTGCTTTGATTCAAACTCCAACTTTTCACGGGTTGCAATTTCATCGCGCGGGGCAATCATGATGATATTGCCCTTCTTGCGCATATCCAGACCTTTTTGCTGAAAGATGATATCGATCACCTGGTCGGCTGGCACATCCTTCAGAACAAGGGTAGTAGTTCCAGTCACTGTTTCGCTAATGACTGCATTGAGGTTTAGCTCCTCAGCCATCAACCGCAGCAACGCTCGAACATCACCATTCTGGTAGTTTATGCTGACCCTTGGCCCCTGGTAGCCCACTTTGGCGCCCTGGACGAGCTTATTCGGGTCTTCGACAATGCGTTTAACCTCGACGATAAACTGGTTGTCGCTTTGATAAGCGTTGTGTTCCCACAACCCTTTAGGCGAAATAAGCATTCTCACATTGTCGCCATTAGCCTTTGTTTCGACTGTCGTTACCGGTGTAGCAAAATCGGTTACATCGAGTTTACGGCGCAAACGATCAGGCACAGTCGTCTTCATAAAATCGACGATCAGATTTGGCCCTTGTTGCCTAATATCGATTCCCGTCCCGGAATCGCTCAGATCAACGACAATTCGCCCCTCTCCGTCCTTCCCGCGACGGAATATCACATCATTCACCGAATGACGTGCCCCGACCATGCTTTCTTCTGCAAAACGTGTCGAACGCGTAACCGCTGAATCCGATAGCCGCTCGACCGGAGTAAGCGTCACATACAGCGATTTGCCCTCTAATCGGGTCTTGTAATTCAAGGTTCTGACCAGGTTAAGCACGACGCGCGTACGGTCTCCAACTTGCACCACATTCATACTGCGCAAGTCACCTTGGTTGAAAACTTGGCTATTTTTTCCCAGCGCATTCGCAGTCGATTGAAAATCCAGCGCAATCTTCGCCGGATTGGCGACGCTGAAGCCTGGCGGCGGTGAAGACAAGGCCTCCTTCAAGTCGATGCGCAAGGCAATATCATTTCCTTGTTGCGCGACATTGACGGCTTCAATCGCATTGGAGGGGATGGCCTCGGCACGAGCGTTTGGCGACAAAGCAAGACACACCATCAGAGCGGCCATTGCGTGTTTAATGGATTTCATTTCTTGCTTCCCTCCTTGCTCTGCAGATAGAGCGAACTCTTACGTTCAGTCCAGTCCCCGGCAGAATCCTGAATCAATTCGCGCAATTGCACTTCGGTATCCGTAACCTGCGTCACCATGCCGAAATCGAGCCCCATGTAGTCACCCACCTTGACCTGTTTGACTTTGTCTTCGACCTGGATGACCGCCATGGGCTTCTTGTTGACGTTCATAAACCCGATCATCTTCAGCGATTCGATCGGATACTTTTCAAGCAGGCTGTTCCGGATTTCGCGGGCTTCGAAATCCGGCATGAAGGCTCCGCCCTTGCCAGCCAATTGCTTGTATCGCGACTCGGGCTCGATCTTGTTGGGTTTGAAAGGATCGAGCGTTCCATCCATTTCATAGGGCACTGGCTCGTACGGCTTGACTTCAGGAAGCTTGGGCACGCTGCCCCGCATATCCTTGGTGTTGTCAGCCATCCACTGTTTGAGATCTTCGTGATCTCCGCCCCCGCAGGCCGCCAGGGCGCTGCAGAACGCGATGAGCGTTAGACGTTTCACTTTTTGGCTCCTTGCGCAGCCTTCTTCTCCTGCTCAGCTTTTTTCTGCCGGGCCACTTCTTCTTCGTCGAGGTAACGGAAGGTCTTGGTTGTCGCATCCAGAGTCAGTTGTCCACCATCCTTGATGGGTGCAATGGATATGTTGTTCAGGGTCACGATACGCGGCAGCTTGGCGATATCGGCCGCGAAGGCACCAAAATCGTGATAACCACCGTTGATCTTCACGGTAATCGGCAATTCGGCGTAGAAGTCCTTGATCTGCTCCTGCCCCGGCTTGAACAGTTCGAACTGCAAGCCACGCCCCAAGCCCGCCTGGTTGATTTCGATCAGCAAGGCTTCGATTTCCGACTTGTCCGGCAACTGCTTCAGGAGCGCGCCAAACGAGCGATCGATCTCGGCCAACTGCTGTACATAGAGGTCGAGATTGACTGCCTGGCGCTTCTTGTCGAGGTATTGCTGCTTGAGCGTTTCCTCTTCGCGCTGCTTGGTTTCGAGTTCGGTGAGTTGATCGCTCCAGACGAACCACCAGCCGCCAGCCACAATGGCGACAAACAGGCCAACCAGAACAGTGATCTTGGGAATAAGAGGCCATGCACCCGGATCGTTCGGGTTCATAAAGCGGAAGTCATCCGCTATCGACTGGAAATCGATCTTGGGCAGGGAGATGGATTTGGCGTTCACTTTTGCCCCTTTCCGTCATCCGGCTTAACCCGAGTCAGCACGAAATTCATGCCGAACTCGTAGACCCGGCGCCCATTGACGACGACCGCCTTACTTTCGATCAACTGCGGCTGTTCCAGCCAGGGCGAAGCATCCAGGTTACGCATCAGCGCAGAAATCCGGGCGTTCGATTGAGCATTGCCGACAATATTTACCTTCAGGCCATCCTGCTTGACCGACTTCAGATAGATACCTTCCGGCACTTGGCGAACCAGTTCGTTGAGAAGGTAGACGGTTTCGCCGCGGTCGCGCTGGAGGTTTTCGATGACCTGCTTGCGTGCCAGCAGGGCCTGGGTTTGTTCCTTCAGACGCTTGATCTGGTCGAGTTGCTTATCCAGAACGGCGATTTCCCGCTTGAGGAACTCGTTGGAGCCTTCCTGGTTGCTGATCGAGTTGCCGATCAGCGTATACCCTGCAAAGACGACGAGGGCACCGAGGACGAACACCAAGGCAGCAAGAACGATGAACTGCTCACGCCGTGCTTTCTTGGCTTCTTCGCGATGAGGGAGGAGGTTTA
>CAZDRS010000302.1:0-3364 GCA_964507585.1 uncultured Dechloromonas sp. | reverse complement strand
GCTGGAGGACGGGCCGACCTCTACCGCCACGTCGAAGCGAGCGTCCGCCAGGTCATTCTCAGTCTCGATCTCGCCGGTCTCCTGATTCACCATCGGCTTCAAGAGCTCGACGGATTGGATCTCCCCTTGTTTGCCGACAGCCTTCATCTTGCGCCCAGACTCGACGAACACGTCCTTCGCCATGCTCAGCCAGATCTCTCCGCTGCGCTTGATAGCGGTGCTCATGTTGCTCATGTAGATGAAGGTCTGCATGTCCAACCGGTTCTGAATCAGCTCGACGGCTTTGCCAGAGATGTTCGGTTGCAGCTCCTCACCGGCTTGCTGGTTGCCAAGCAAGTCTTGCATGTCCTGTTCGGTGATCTGCAACAACGCTGCCATAGCCGGAGGAATCTGCGGAGGCTTGGTGTACGCCACCGGACCGCCAACCACTGTCTGCCCGTTCATGTCGGTGATCGGATTGATCAACAGGTACGGGTAGTTCTTGATGTTGTCCTCTGCCCACATGACCTGGTGACCAGCGATTTGCTCCGGCGCCAGGATGGGCTTCTCGACACTGGACAGTGCGCTGATCTCTCCCAGCTTGGACAGCTGCATGTTCTTCAAGCGTTGCGCATCCTTCGCCAACCGAACGTGCCCCATGCAGCGCTCAACGTTGTCAATGAACCAGCGCTTGCCGTACATCGGGACGATTGGAATGCATTTTCCGGCGATGTAGCCGCAGTCCTCGAGAATCCTCGCGCCGGACAGCAGGTACTTGTGGACTTTCTTTGCTTTGATCCTCTTCTCGCGAATCTTCTTGGACCCGATGGCAAATAGCTTCTCCTCGAGTCCGTCATCTGCTTCGAAGTCGGCATCGGAGTAGCGCTCCTCCTCACCGTCCAAGGTCTGCCAGATGTGAATAGTCTCTCCGCGCTCCTCGATCCGGTAGTATTCGGCGACATAGACTACGTCCGGGGTCAGCCAATCGAATTCATGCTGGTGTACGGTCTTCGGCCAGGATGCCGGGTCGTCGCCGTACTCGTCCTTGTACGCCTCTCTCGTCATGGAGGTCAGCACGAAACAGCGTTTGGCATCGGACTTGTCCTGCCGTTTGGCATTCAGATCGAAGAACACGGAGCTGTCGGCATCGAAGATCGGTTCAATGCGGATGCGCTGGCGCTCGTCTTCCGGGTCTTCCTCATCTTCGTACTCAGCGCGCAAGCGCCAAGCACCGAAGCCACCGCCGACTGCTTCTTCGAAGGCATTATCGTAGGCTTCCTGTGCGCAGCTATCTTGCTCGTCGGCGCGGTACAGGCCGTCGCAGGTGTCTGCCAGCTTATCGTTCTCTGCGCCCTCTTTCGGAATAAAGTCAACGGTGATCCGGTTGTTTCGATACTCGTTGATGATCCGAATGACCGACAGGTGGATCTTGTTGACCTCGAACTTCGGTTTGTTCTCGAACTGTTGGCCAAGCGGACCTTCCCACTGCGCACCAGCAATCGAATAGAAACGGCGATCTTGCAAGCATTGAAGGCGCTCGTCTCGGAGGGCGGATTGGATCTTATCAAACTCAGCCAACGCATCGGCATGAATGTCTGCTAGCTGTTGCTCTTTGCTCTTGCGGGCCATGTTTAACTCCTATTGAAATAGTTCATCGTTGGCAAGCTGTTGACCACAGGCTGCCTTGTTTCCTTCTTCAGGATGCCGGGAAACAACGCGGTCAGTACCCAGATCAGGGCGTCTGCCCGGTTCGGGCTCCGGTCACCCAAGTATCCTACGGTCGAGAAGGCGACCAATTCGTCCTCTAGCTCCCGAAAAACCCCAACGTGCCGCACCTTGCCGGCTTCATAGAGGGCAGAGATCGGTTCAGCACGGACAGCTTTGCCACGGGAGGCAGTAACCTTCAAGAACGGGGTGCGAGGCCGAGCTGTGAGGATCACGTGCTGCACCATGGCACCGCCGTAGTTGGTCTCACCGACGATGATATCGGCCTCGTGGCGGTCGAACGCGCTGGTGGCCACTTTGCCCCAAGTCGCCGGACCAGCCTTGACAGAACAGTCCTCGAGCACATAGCAGTTGCCATCGACGCCCAGGCCAGCTACCACGATTCCAATCTCATCGTTG
Source organism: uncultured Dechloromonas sp. (assembly GCA_964507585.1). GTDB lineage: Bacteria > Pseudomonadota > Gammaproteobacteria > Burkholderiales > Rhodocyclaceae > Azonexus. Next base: position 1,261 of record CAZDRS010000302.1, on the reverse strand, counting down.
TCGGCGTTATCGGTATCACCGCTGCCCGATGGGTCAACGCCGATGCCAATGCGCACCATGTCTGGAAGCTCTCCACCAACGTGACGCCACTTGTCCACGACTTCATCGGTGAATAGAGCGTTCGGGTTAGCGTCCGCGAAGTCGCCATCCAAGAAGCGCCGGCGCAGTCTAGCACTCAGCCCATGCAGAGTGTCGAGATAGCCGTCGGAGAGATTCTCCGCGTTGTCTTGCGGGTTCATCTGGAAGGACGCGAAGTCCTCAGGCTTCGGCAAAGGCATCTTGGTCTCGGGATCAACCTTCTTGACAAAGACGAGGTACGTCCAGTGCGACTTGCTCGGTGGGTTGCAGTCATAGAACATTCGCGGTTTGAGTTGAGTGGAGTCGCGACCCTTGACCAATGTCATAGCAAGTTGCGCTAGACGGGTCACCACCATGTTGCGGCCGTTCCACGGAATCTGCGAACACTCATTCAGATAGATGGTGGCGTACTCATTGCCGAGAATCTTCTCAGTTCGCTCCTTGTCATCAAGGCCGCCGAACCAGATCTCAGACTCTTGGTCAGTCCCTGGGTTGATGGTGACGAACCAGTCTGACTTGTTCAGCTTCCACTTGACCTCCGGAAAGGCAATCTCCATCACCTTCGGAAAGGTGTCGAAGATGATGGATGACTTGATATGGTTGAACCGAAAGCGCAGGATGCAGTGCCGGCTACGCGGTGCCTTGAGTGCGCGGAAGACTATGTTCCGCACATGCAGGAAGGTCTTCCCCGAGCGCGAGCCACCAAACAGCATCACGTGCGTTGCCGCACCGGCGATGATCACCATGGCCTCCTGTTGCTTAGCTGTCAGCTTGAAAGCCATCAGTCGCTCACTCGACAAGGAGACGGGTTCTCATCAAAACGGACGACCTTGATGGTAGGTGCTCCGGTCAGCATTGCCTTCATCAGGCGGTGCCGGCCATCCAAGAGCTCTCCATCCTCGTCCAAGATGATCGGAAAGGAAAGGTCTGCATCATTGACGGCTTGCATATGCATCACCATCTCTCGTAGGGTCAGCTTCTCGTAGGTGTAGTACAGATGCAGGTGGTCGAGAGGAACTTCCATGACCGGAAGCTCACGGGCCATTTCAAACAGCCGCGAAACGCTCCACGAGTGCCGTCCGAGGTTGCACATCTGCTCTTGCGGAGGACACCACTTCTTGATCTTCATAGCTGCTCGTCCAGGGGTGAGGCTTGGATGGTGACCACATAGGGCTTGTCACCG
>CAZDRS010000301.1:0-3374 GCA_964507585.1 uncultured Dechloromonas sp. | reverse complement strand
CCCGATGCCGGCTCGATGTGGGCCGATCTGCGCGTTGGCGAATTGAAGGCCATGCTGGCTCTGGCGGCCGGCGATACCGATGGCGTTCGCGAGGGCTGCGAGTGGGTGCGCCAGTTCGAGCAGATCGACGCCGGCCGCCGCCGGGTCTATGGCTGCATTGCCACCCTGCTCGAGATGGAAGACCCCAATGTTTACGAGGAAGCGCTGGTCAACCTGTACGGCGAAGAAACCCTCGACCTTGCCACCGACCTGATCGACGGCGTCGTACGCTTCTTCGACCTGCCCTCGCCGGGCCTGGACTTTGCCGGCTGCACCTTGCACCAGAGCCTGCTCGCCGAATACGCCAAGGTTCGGCGGGCCATGCTAGCCGCCGCCTGAGACAGTCCATGATTGCCGAAAAGCCCGCCCAGCCGAACAATCCATTGCACGGCATCACCCTCGAAAAGCTGCTCACCGAACTGGTCGAGCACTACGGCTGGGCTGAGCTCGGGCGGGAAATCGACATCCGCTGTTTCAACGTCGCCCCCAGCATTTCCTCCAGCCTCAAGTTCCTGCGCCGCACACCTTGGGCGCGGGAACGGGTGGAATCGCTCTACCTCTACATGCGGCGCCGGCAAGGCGGATAACAGGCCCCAAACCAGCACGATAGCCTCCCGGGGGCCGCCGCGTACGGGATAATCCGCATTTCGCCACGATTCGATTTTGCGGAAAATAAACGGCTTACCGCACTCCACTTGGCGCGACCGCATACGAATCCACATATCCAGAGACCAGCCATGTTCCGCATATTGTCTGCCCTGCTCCTTCTGTCGCCCGCCGTCGCCCTCGCTGCCGGCAACCTGCCCACCGTGGCCGGCATCCCGGTCGATTTCATTCTCTTCGGATTGACCCTGCTCGGTGTGGCGCTCTTTCACAACGCCACGCTCTATGTCGCATTAACCGGCCTAGTCACCATCAGCCTGTACAAGATCATGTTCACGGGCTTCAAGACTGGCCTCGGCGTCGCTGGCTGGTTTGGCCACCTCGGGCATGAGTGGGTCACCATCGCCAACCTGTTCTGCCTGCTCACCGGCTTCGCACTGCTCGCCCGGCATTTCGAAAAGAGCCACGTACCGGTCATCCTGCCCAAGTTCCTGCCGGAGGACTGGAAGGGGGGCTTCGTATTGCTGGTCATGGTCTTCGTGATCTCCAGCTTCCTCGACAACATTGCCGCCGCCCTGATCGGCGGCGCGATGGCCCACCAATTGTTCAAGGGCAAGGTGCATATCGGCTTCCTGGCAGCCATCGTCGCCGCCTCGAATGCCGGTGGTTCCGGCTCGGTGGTCGGTGATACGACGACCACGATGATGTGGATCGACGGCGTCAGCCCGGCCATCGTTGTCGATGCTTATGTGGCAGCCGGCATTGCCCTGCTCATCATCGGCTACTTCGGCGCCAAGCAGCAGCATGCCTACTCGCCGATCATCAAGCATGCCCATGAACACACCCATGTCGATTGGGGCCGCATCTTCATCGTCGCCACCATGCTGGTTTTCGCCGTGGCCACCAACATCACCATCAACGTCAAATTCCCGGAGCTGGCCGAGCACTTCCCGTTCATCGGCGTTGCCGTCTGGGCGGCCATTCTGCTGACCATCCCGGTACGCCGCCACGACTGGGAACTCCTGCCGGAAACCGTCAAGGGCTCGATCTTCCTGCTCTCGCTGGTGCTCTGCGCCTCGATGATGCCGGTCGAGGAACTGCCGCCAGCCTCGTGGCAATCGGCCTTCGCCCTGGGCTTCGTTTCCGCCGTCTTCGACAATATCCCGCTGACTGCACTGGCCCTGCGCCAAGGCGGCTTCGACTGGGGCTTCCTGGCCTACGCCGTCGGGTTCGGCGGTTCGATGCTGTGGTTCGGTTCGTCCGCCGGCGTCGCCCTCTCCAACATGTTCCCGGAAGCCAAGTCGGCCGCCCAGTGGCTGCGCCACGGCTGGCACGTTGCGGTAGCCTACGTTGTCGGCTTCATGGTCATGTTGGCGGTGCTCGGCTGGCACCCGGACGAAGGACACAAGAAGGTGGCCGAACCGGTCAAAACAGAAGCACCGGCCGCCGCAACCGCAAACTAGGGAAGTGCTGATCAAATCGTCATCCCCGCGTAGGCGGGGATCCAGTTCGTTGATTTTCCTGGATTCCCGCTTTCGCGGGAATGACATTTCCGAATAAATCAGCGCCCCCTGGCTCTTGCCCCGTGCTGGTGAATCGCACAATGGCTCCGGCCTGCGCTTCACCGGCAAACTACGCTTTCAGCTGAACTGCCGACGGCAACGGCAGGAATAGCGGTCTTCAGGCGTTCAAGGCCTTGACCAGGCGCAGCACCTCGGCTGCATGCCCCTTGTAATTGACGTTGTAGAGCGCGTGGCGGATCGTTCCGGTGCGGTCGACCACGAAGGTGGAACGGCAAACCCCGAACTTGCGATGGCCATCGACCTCCTTGGCCTGCCAGACACCGTATTGCTTGCACACCGTGCCTTCGGTATCGGATAGCAATTCGATGCCAATGCCTTCCTTGTCGCGAAATTCGGCATGCTTCAGGCAGTCGTCACGACTGACGCCAAGCAGGACGCAGTTGTGGCGAAGGAACTCTTCCTCGTGATCGGAAAAGTCCGTCACTTCCTTGGTGCAACATGGCGTGCCGTCCTTCGGGTAGAAGAAAATCACGATGTGCTTGCCCTGGAACCGGGCCAGATCGACAGTCTCCATGTCGGAATCCGGCAACGAGAATACGGGGGCTTTTTCGCCAACCTTGAGCAGCATGTTGTTCTCCTTCAACGCTCTCGCGGGGAACTGCTGAGAACGATTCTAACGAAGGCAAATGCTTGTGGCTACGGTGTCTTACGGGATTTCGGGAATTATTTTCCGGGAACTTTTTCCGGAATCTGGACGAAGGTTTCGTCCTGCTTGACCATGCCCAACTCAAAACGGGCACGCTCCTCGATCGCGTCGTAACCTTGCTTCAGGTCGCGAACTTCGGCATCGAGACCCGCATTCCGGATTTCCAGTTTGCGGGTGACTTCCTTTTGCTGCTGCAACTGACGGTCGTATTCCCACACCTTCAGCCAGCCCCCCTTACCCACCCATAGGGGGTACTGGAGCAGGCCGATGGCTGCGAGAAGGCCGACCGTCAGCCAACGCATGCGTGATTAACGCAGGTTGTAGAAGGTTTCGCGACCCGGGTAGGAAGCGGTATCGCCCAGATCTTCCTCGATACGGATCAGTTGGTTGTACTTGGCGATACGGTCAGAACGAGACAGCGAACCGGTCTTGATCTGGCCGGCGTTCAGGCCGACGGCGATGTCGGCGATGGTGCTGTCCTCGGTTTCACCGGAGCGATGCGA
>CAZDRS010000300.1:0-3374 GCA_964507585.1 uncultured Dechloromonas sp. | reverse complement strand
TCGTCGTCGTGGATCGGCGCGGCGACGCACTTGAGGCCGAGTTCGGCTTCCTCGTCGTCGTAGGCGATGCCGTGGCGGCGTACCTTGTCCAGCTCCTTTTCCAGCGTGGCGAGCGTGGTCAGCGAATGCGGTGTCTTGCCGGGCAGGCCGGTGCGCTTGGCGTATTCGCGTACCTTCTGCTGGCCGTCGGTGGCCAGGAAGAGTTTGCCGAGCGAAGTCAGGTGCAGCGGTGCACGGCCGCCAACCAGGTAGACGACACGCACCAGGGCGCGACCCGAGGAGGTGCGCTCCAGGTAGACGATCTCGTCGTCGTGACGGGCGCCGAGGTTGATCGCTTCACCGATCTTTTCGTGCAGTTCCTGCATGAAGGGCAGGGCGACTTCGCGCACGTTGATGCGCGATTTGACGATATTGCCCAGTTCGAGCAGGCGGATGCCGAGGCGATACGTGCCGGCATCTTGACGTTCGACAAAGCGGGCGGCGCTCATCGCTGCCAGAATGCGGTGCGCTGTCGACGGATGCAGGTCGGTGGCGAGTGCCAATTGTTTGAGACTTGCGGCATCGGGTGACGCGGCAAGCGCGTCGAGCAGCGACATCATGCGCTCGATGACCTGGATGGAGCCGGGTGCCTTGGCGGCCCCGCTGACTGCTTCGGACAACTGGATTCCTTTATTGGTATGGTTTGAGTAGCATTAGCCACTTCTCTTTTCTTGTGCGGCGCAATATTAGCATGCGCGTAGCCCTCTACGTTACCTGTCTGGTGGATCTGATGCGCCCTTCGGTGGGCTTTGCCTCGTTGCGCCTGCTCGAAGCGGCCGGTTGCGAAGTCTTTGTTCCGGAAGGACAAACCTGTTGCGGCCAGCCGGCCTGGAGCGCCGGTGAGCGGGCGTTGGCAGCCGATTTGGCGAAGAAGGCCATCGGCGAACTGGAGGCTTACGACTACGTGGTGATCCCCTCCGGTTCATGTGCCGACCAGGTTCGCAACGTTTATCCGCAACTGCTCGCCGGCGATGCCGCCTGGGGCACGCGCGCCCGGGCCTTGGCCGAGCGGGCCTACGAGTTGACGACCTTCCTGGCCGATGTGTTGCAGGTGCCTGCGCTGCCGGCCCAGTTCGACGGCAGCGTGACCTATCACGACTCATGCAAGGGCCTGCGCGGCCTGGGCATCAAGCGCCAGCCGCGTGCCTTGCTTGCCAAGGTGCCGGGATTGACGCTGAAGGAAATGAGCGAATGCGAGGAATGCTGCGGCTTTGGCGGTGCCTTCTCGGTCAAGTTCGGCGAGGTGTCGACCAAGATCGTCGACCGCAAGTGCGACTCGATTGCCGCGGCGGGGGCGGATGCCGTGGTCGGCGGCGACCTCGGTTGCCTGATGAACATCGAAGGCCGCCTGCGTCGGCGCGGTGACGAGACGACGCGTGTGCTTCATATTGCCGAAGTGCTGGCCGGGGGCGAGGCGTGACCGCTGCCGCCAAGCATTCGCAGGCCATGCACTTCCAGGCGCGAGCCGGCGAGAAGGTGCGCAATCCGGTGCTGCAGCGTGCCTTGCAGAAGGCCAAACCGCTATTCGTCGGCAAGCGGGCCAAGGGCATCGCCGCGCTGGCCGACGACGGCCTCGATTTCGAAACCCTGCGCACCACCTGCGAAGGCATCCGCAACCGGACGCTGGCCGATCTCGATGTCTGGCTCGACATCTTCGAGGAACGGGCCAAGGCGAGCGGTGCCGAGGTGCTGTGGGCGCGCGATGGCGAGGAGGTCGGTCGGCTGGTCGTCGATATCGCCCGCCGGCATGGCGTGAGCAAGGCGACCAAGTCGAAGTCGATGCTGTCCGAGGAGGCGCATCTCAACGAGGCCTTGGCGGAAGCCGGCATCCGGCCGGTGGAGACCGATCTCGGCGAATACATTGTGCAACTGGCGGGCGAAACGCCGTCGCACATCATCGCACCGGCCGTACACAAAACCATCGAGGAAGTCGAAGCGCTGTTCGCCAAGGAACACGGCCGGCCCATCGAAACGCGCACCTCGGCCGATATTCCGGACATGACCCGCGAGGCGCGCCAGGTATTGCGCCAGCACTTCCTGAGTGCCGAGATGGGCATCACCGGCGCCAATTTCCTGATTGCCGAAACCGGCACTGCCGCGCTGGTCACCAATGAAGGCAACGGCCGCATGGTGACCACCTTGCCCAAGGTGCATGTCGTGGTCACCGGCATCGAGAAGATCGTGCCGACCCTGGAGGACTTCGCCACGCTGATGCGGTTGCTGCCGCGCTCGGCGACCGGGCAGACGATCTCCAATTACGTCTCGCTGCTGACCGGCACGAAGCGCGAGGGCGACCAGGATGGCCCGGAAAAGACGGTCTTCATCCTGGTCGACAATGGCCGCGCCAAGCTGCTCGGCTCGGCCTACCAGGACATGTTGCGCTGCATCCGCTGCGGTGCCTGCATGAACCATTGCCCGGTCTATTTCTCCCTCGGCGGCCACGCCTACGGCTGGGTTTACCCGGGGCCGATGGGCTCGGTGCTGACGCCCTTGTACACCGGCATCGAAAACGCCCTCGATCTGCCGCATGCGTCCACCGGCTGCAACCAGTGCGGCAGTGTCTGCCCGGTGCGCATTCCGCTGCCCAAATTGATGCACCAGTTGCGCACGGAACAGGTCGAACGCGGCCTGCGCCCGTGGTCGGAGCGGCTGGCATTCAAGGCCTGGGCCTGGCTGGCCGGACGCCCGGCGCTCTACCGTTGGCTGACCCGGCGGGCCGCCCGTTACCTGAACTGGCTGGCCGGGGACGATGGGCGCATTCGCATTTTGGGTCTGGCGCCAGGCTGGACGCTTGGGCGTGACCTGCCGGTCGCCGGCAACCGAACCTTTCACGAACTCTACAAAGCAAGAAAGCGAGCTTGAGCATGGAATTTGCCTCTGACGGCCCGATGGCCATCCCGATGTGGGTCAATGGCCACGCCTTTTTGACCGTCACTCAGGATTTCTACACGGTGACCAATCCGGCTACCGGCGAAGCCTTGCGCCGTGTGCCGCTGTGTGGCGCCAGCGAAGCGGCCGAAGCCGTGCAGGCAGCGCAGGGCGCCCAGCCAGCCTGGGCCGAGATGGGCATGCCGGCCCGTCGCGTTTGCCTGGGGCGGTTGGCTGACGGGCTGGAAGGCTATACCGGCCACTTCGCCAAGCTGCTGATGCAGGAGTGCGGTGTCGATGAAGCGCAGGCAACGGCCGAAGTGGGGGCCGCAGTGGAAGCCTTGCGCGGTGCGATGGTCGGGCAGACCGGCGTGATCGGTGTGGTGCTCGATGCCGCCCGCCCGCTGGCCGGTTTTGCCGAAACCATCGCCCCGGCTTTGATGGCGGGGGCCACGCTGGTCGTCAAG
>CAZDRS010000299.1:0-3380 GCA_964507585.1 uncultured Dechloromonas sp. | reverse complement strand
CCCGGCGTGACAGGCCGGTATTCTAACCGACTGAACTACCACTCCGCGTCGGGCTTTGCCGCAGGGCTGCGGAAAGCGGGCGAATAATAGCACGAGCCAAATGCTTGCGGGCGATGTGCAGCGACTACAATTTGCTTTTTGCTTCCGACGAACACAGCAATGACGGATACCGGTTCTCTCAACCTGCAATGGTCACACGCCCTGATTGCCGGTTTTGTTGCGGCTGGCGTTACGGATGCGGTCATCTCTCCGGGGTCGCGCTCAACGCCACTGGCGCTAGCCATGCTGCGCCAGACGCGCCTGCGTTGCCACATCGCCCTCGACGAACGATGCGCCGGATTCTTTGCGCTTGGCATCGCCAGGGTGCAACGCCGGCCGATACTGCTGCTGGCGACATCCGGCACGGCGCCGGCCAACTGGTTGCCTGCAATCATCGAGGCCAGCCAGGCAGGAATTCCGCTACTCGCTCTCTCGGCCGACCGGCCTCCCGAATTGCAAAACTGCGGCGCCAACCAGACTGTTCCCCAGATTGGCATGTTCGCCGACTACGTTCGTGCCAGCCACGCACTGGGTACCCCGCATGCCAGTTTCGATCCGGGCTATCTGCACCGTTTGGCCGCCCAGGCTTGCGAGACGACCTGCTGGCCTTTGCCGGGCCCGGTTCATCTCAATCTGCCATTTCGAGAGCCCCTGCTGCCGGCCGATCCCATGATTCCAGCCGACATTCCGCCGCCCGTAACACTCGCGGCACCTCGACCCGCGGTCGATACCGCACAATTGACCGACTTGGCCCGGCGCATTGCCGGGCGCCCCGGAGTAATCGTCTGCGGGGAAATATCTACCGATCCCGAGCTGCCCTCAGCCCTGACCGACCTGGCACGCAAGCTGGCCTGCCCGATTCTGGCCGAACCGCTTTCCGGCCTGCGCTTCGGCCCGCACGACCCCTCGCATCTCTGCGTCCGCTATAACCGCTGGCTGGAGAGCACAGGCGCCCGCCAGATCGCCCCAGCGGAATGGGTCATCCGCATCGGCGCCTTCCCGGTAACCCGCAATTTGCAAAACTACGTGGCAAACATTACCGCCACGCATGCGCTATTCGACCCGTGGCCACGCCGCGTCGACCCCACGCACCGTATCACCCACCTCGTCCGTGCCGAACCGTCGAGCGCCTGCCGAGCCTTGCTGCAGGCAATCACTACAGAAGGTCCATCCGACTGGCTGCCTGCCTTTATCGCCCAGGAAGAGCAGGCCGCCGCCAGCGCCGAAACGAGCTACATTTCGGTGCTGATGGACGAAACTCCCGAGGGGACTGCGCTCTTCGTCGGCAATTCACTGGCCATTCGACAACTCGATTCCCTCTCCGGGCAGGCCGCCAAAACCATCCACTGCCATGCCAACCGCGGCGCCAGCGGCATCGACGGTAATATTTCGACTGTCGCCGGTATCGCTGCCGCACATGGCAGAACGGTCGCGCTGATTGGCGACCTGACTTGTCAGCACGACATTGGAGGATTGGCGCTGGCGCGCGGCCGCGATCTGGTCATCGTCGTCATCAATAACGGCGGGGGCGGCATATTCGATCTGCTGCCGCAGCATACCTTGCCGGAATTCGAGCAAGGCTGGCGGACACCGCAGAACGTCGATTTTGCTTCGGCTGCCGCCGCTTTCGGCATCAGCCATATGCTGGCCAAATCGAACGACGAGCTACGCCATGCGCTCCGGCACGCCCTGGGAATCGGCGGCCCGCACATGATCGAACTGAAGCAGCACTAAGCCACATCCGCCACCGGGCAAGCAGGTAAAATCCGCCCCCATGATCTCGACACCCGCCAACGACCCCAGCCATGCCTCGCCACTCGGCAAGGCGACGGCTTACCAGAGCCACTACGCACCGGAATTGCTCTACCCCATTCCGCGCCAATTGAAGCGTAGCGAAATCGGCATTGCCGATAACGCCCTGCCCTTCGTCGGGGAAGACCTCTGGAATGCCTACGAACTATCCTGGCTGAACCCGAAGGGCAAGCCGGTGGTGGCCGTCGGTTGCTTTCGTATGCCGGTCGACAGCCCGAACCTGATCGAGTCGAAGTCCTTCAAGCTCTACCTCAACTCCTTCAACCAGACCCGCTTTGAATCGATCGATTCGGTTTCCGACACCATGGCTCGGGATCTCTCGGCAGCTGCCGGCGCCCCCGTCATGGTTTCCCTGCAAGCGCTCTCGTCGGCCCCGACAGCTGTGATCGGCCTGCCGCAAGGTACCCTGATCGACGACCTCGACATCGCCTGCGACCAGTACCAGCCAACCCCCGACCTGCTCGCCCCCCTGCCTGGCGCAACGATCGAGGAAACGCTGTTCTCGCACCTGTTGAAATCGAACTGCCTGGTTACCGGCCAGCCGGATTGGGCCATGGTCGTCATCCGCTACCGTGGCCGCCCCATCGACCGGGCCGGCCTGCTGCGTTACATCGTCTCCTTCCGCGAGCACAACGAATTCCACGAGCAGTGCGTCGAGCGGATCTACAGCGACATCCAGCGCCGCTGCCAGCCCGAAGCCCTGGCCGTTTACGCCCGCTACACCCGTCGCGGCGGCCTCGACATCAACCCCTTCCGCAGCAGCGGCGAATTTGGCGCGCCGGACAATACCCGCGAAATCCGGCAGTAAACGCCCCAGAAAAAAACATGGCTAAAGAAGCAAAAAACGAGCAGCCCAAGCACACCCCGATGATGCAGCAGTACTTGGCCCTCAAGGCCAAGCACCCGAACACATTACTGTTTTACAGGATGGGGGATTTCTACGAACTGTTCTACGAGGATGCCGAAAAGGCGGCCCGCCTGCTCGACATCACGCTGACCACGCGCGGCCAGTCGGCAGGGGTTCCGATCAAGATGTGCGGCGTACCTTTCCACTCGCTGGAACCTTACCTCGCCCGCCTAGTGAAACTGGGCGAATCGGCCGTCATCTGCGAGCAGATCGGCGACCCGGCAACCAGCAAGGGGCCGGTCGAACGGGCCGTGGCGCGCATTGTCACGCCGGGCACACTGACCGATGCGGCACTGATCGACGACAAGCAGGATATCTGGTTGCTCGCCGTCGCCACGCACCGCAACACGGCCGGTATCGCCCGCCTGAACCTGGCGAGCGGCGAATTCATCCTGATCGAGGTAGCGGTCGAGCAGATTCCGGCAACGCTGGAGCGCATCCGCCCGGCCGAAATCCTCTACCCGGAAAGCTGGACACCCAATTTCGGCATCGATGTAGCCAGAACCCGCCAACCCGATTGGTATTTCGATTTCGACTCGGCGCGTCGGTTGCTCTGCGATCAGTTCGAAGTTGCGTCGCTGGCCGGCTTTGGTGCCGAGGGCTTGAAGCCCGCCATCGCTGC
>CAZDRS010000298.1:0-3401 GCA_964507585.1 uncultured Dechloromonas sp. | reverse complement strand
TGGCCGACGCCGGGCCGGATCACCTGCGCGAATTGCGCGAGATCATCTACCCGACCCTGAAGCCTGCCCGGCCAGCCGCCATCGAGCCGCCCCCCGGCTTCACCGCCCTCGCCCCCGAAACCGTCCGCTTCACGCTAAGCCTGCACAGCCAGGCCGAGATCGCCGACCTGCTGGCCATGACGCCCCACCTCTACCGGGCCCCCCCGGAAGGCCGGGCCCGCGCCGCCGCGCTGGATGCGCTGACCATGACCGTCGACGTGCGCCTGCAAAAGTTGGCGAGGACAGCGGAAGGTTGATTGGCTATCGCCGGCGTGGATAAAAGGGAGGCACGGCAACATTCAGCCAGGATGCCCTGCCGACGGGCAGCATCCGCAACCTGAAGCGGACGGATACCCCCCTGCTTCAGATACACGCAGACATCCCGCGAGCCGGTGAAAACGCCTACCTTGGCTACAAGATGGACAAAGCACTACACTGGCGAAGTTACGAAAAGGCTTTGTCCCAAGACTCACAACATCTCCTTTTGGCGTACCTTGGAAAGTGCTGACCATGGTCAATGCTTCATCGTATTCACCCTCCAGAATTCTGATGTCCTGGAAAGGGGTGGCGGCTCTGGTTGTGGTTGCCGGACTGGCGGTAGCCGCATCGATCCGCAATGACTTCGAGGAACTGTTTTCGACCGAATTTCAAGTTCTCGAAAACCAGGCGATCCTGGCCGAGTCGCAAATCAGTGGCGTCCTCCGTGGACTTGAAGTGGGATTGCACGGCCTGGTAGCCGACCAGGAAACTGCCCCACACCTACCGGCACAAGCCATTTCACAGCATCAGCTCGCTTTCCTGAAAGAATTTCCTGAAATAAGAACCGTAACCGCTACCGATGAGACCGGGCGGGTGATAGCGGCAGAGAGCATCCAGACGCCGCAGGATCTTGATGCCATACGGGCGTTCAATATCTCGGAACGGGACTACTTCCGCTTCCATCGTGATGCGCCCGCCGCAGATTTCGATCGGCTGCATATTTCGCGGCCTTTCTTCGGCGCCTCAAAGCGCTGGATTGTCGTGGTATCGCGCGCCATTCGAGGCGAGCGCGGTGAATTCCGTGGCGTTGTGGTTGCCACATTGATGCCGACTTTCTTCGAGCCGATTCTTCGCACCATCCTTTCGAATAATCTCGTCGATGCCGCTGCCGTCCACAATCGGCAAGGAGATGTTCTTTACCGGATGCCTGATCCCGAAAAACATATCGGGAAGAACATCAAGAATGGGCTTGCGTTTCAGGCGTACCTCAATTCCGACAGCAACATCACGCGCTATACCGGAACAGTCATTACGGATGGGCTGAAACGCATGCTCGTTTTTGGCCGAGTCGGCAAGAGCGGGCTGGATGTCGGGATAGCTGCCAAATACGACTATGTTGTCGCGAAATGGTATCCGCTCGCAGCGGTGAAGATCCTGCTCTACTGCCTGTTCGTCGCGGTGGCAATTGCATTCGGGAAAGTACTGAAGCGGCGCGAGGAGGCCAAAGCGGCACTCGATGGATACCAGAAGAACCTGGAAGACCTAGTCAACGTACGTACCCGGGATCTTCTGCAGGCCAACCTCGACTTGCAGGAGGCGAAGGAGGCCGCCGAAACCGCCAACATAGCGAAGAGTGCGTTCGTGGCCAACATGAGCCACGAAATTCGCACCCCGCTCAATGCCATCACCGGCATGGCCCATCTGCTGCGTCGTTCCGGGCTCACCCCTGAACAGACAGACAAACTCGACAAGATCGAGACGGCTAGCAACCACCTGCTCGAAATCATCAATGCCATCCTCGACCTCTCCAAGATCGAAGCCGGCAAGTTCCAGCTGGAAGAGAGCGCCGTTTGCATCGAAGAAATCGTCGAGACAGTCGCCAACATCGTTAGCGATACCGTCAAGAACAAAGGGCTGGAGCTGCACATTGACCTGCCGCCGATGCCGGATCGTCTGCTTGGAGACCGCACCCGCCTGCAGCAGGCACTCCTCAACTACCTCGGCAATGCCGTCAAATTCACCCGGCAGGGCAGCATTACCATCAGCGCCCGCATTGAGGCAGAAACAGCGGACGACGCCCATATCCGGTTTGCCGTGAGCGATACCGGCATCGGCATTGCACCGGAAGCGCTGTTCCGATTGTTCAGCGCGTTCGAGCAAGCCGACAACTCGATGACCCGCAAGTACGGCGGTACCGGACTCGGGCTGGCCATCACCAGAAAGATTGCCCAGGCCATGGGGGGCGATGCCGGGGTCAGCAGCGAACTCGGGAAAGGCAGCACCTTCTGGTTCTCTGCCCGGCTCCGGAAGAATCCCAACGAGTGCACCGCGATCCCCACCAAGGCACTGACGGATGCCGAAAGCACACTGAAATCGGAGTATGCCGGCACGAAAATCCTGATTGCCGAGGACGAACCGGTCAACCGGGAGGTAACCTTGACCATTCTGGGCGATGTCGGTCTGGTGACCGACATCGCCGAAGATGGCCAGGAAGCAGTGACCCTCGCCCGCCAGAACGACTATGCCTTGATCCTGATGGACATGCAGATGCCCAACATGGATGGGCTGGAGGCCACCTGGCAGATTCGCCAGCTTTCGGACAAAAAACACATCCCTATCCTCGCCATGACCGCCAATGCCTTTGTCGAGGACAAGGCCAAATGCATTGAGGCCGGCATGAATGACTTCATCGCCAAGCCGGTCAATCCGGACGCCCTTTACGCCACGCTACTGCGCTGGCTGAAGAAGAATACAGAGGCTTGAGGTTGCGGAAGCAGCCACTGGCGCCCGCAAATGTGGCGAGAGTCTGTGCTCGGTCGATTCGAGCCAGTCAAGTTGGCACGATGCAGAGGCCAGCTGGAGGCGATTCGCAAGCAGTTTGATGGCTGGCGGGTGATGGCCCGATACAAAAACTCCCGAGCCACGTCGGAACAACAGGCACACTTCAGCGGGAAGCCAGCCGGCGCGCCTGGTCGCCAGACGCCCTTGATGGGAAAATTCACCCTCTTTAACCTTTTCGTATTGCCGCACCATGATCCTGTCGCTTTTCCCCAACGGCCTTGAGCGCTACCTGATCGGCGGCCTGCTGATCGGCACCGGCGTCGCGCTGCTTTTTGCCACGACCGGGCGGCAGGGAGGCGTCAGTACCTTTTTCAGTTCCAGTTGGTCTTGGTTGCTGAAGACACCCTTTTTCCAGCAGGCATCCTTACGCGACAGTCGCCAGTGGCGCCTGGTTTACGCGCTAGGCCTGCTGCTTGGCGGCAGCCTCTACGTGCTCGCCGGACAACCGGTCGAAGCCAGCCATCTGCCGCTGTGGAAACTGGTGCTGGGCGGCCTGCTCATTGGTTTTGGCGCCCGCCTGGGTGGCGGTTGTACTTCCGGCC
>CAZDRS010000297.1:0-3402 GCA_964507585.1 uncultured Dechloromonas sp. | reverse complement strand
AAGTTCGGTCGCGACATCGGCCTGTTCGGCCAGAACATCATCCTGTCCGACATGACCCTGCTCGGTGTCGGCGGCACCAGCAACGCCGGTATCCCGTACAACACCACCTTCGGCATGATCGGCCACGGCTACATGTACACCGGTTTCCAGCCGCAGATCACCTATACCACACCGAACGTGGGTGGCCTGCAGGCATCGGCCGGTATCTTCCAGCCGAGCAAGTTCGCCGGCGACGAAACCAAGACCCCGGGCTTCCAGGCCAAGATCGACTACGACTGGAAGGGGAGCGTGCCGGGCAAGGTCTGGGGTGGTCTGGTAACGCAATCGACCAGCTGCTCGGTGGAGCCGTGCACGACGAAGTCCTTCACCGGTACTGGCTACGAAATCGGCGCCAAGGCCGGTTTCGGCAATTTCGAAGCGGTTGCCTACGGCTTCAAGGGCAACGGTCTCGGACTGTCCACTGTCGGTGCCCAGTTCTTCGGCGGCAGCGATGGCAACGGCAATAAGACCGATTCGCAGGGCTACTTCCTGCAGGGTACCTACAAGTTCGGCGATACCAAGTTCGGCATCAACTACGGTCAGAACAAGGATAAGGACGGCTACACCTTGACCAGCAGCCGCACCATCAACAGCGTGCTGCGCGCCACGCCGGACAACCAGATCAAGAACCGTGCGGTCACCGTCGGTATTTACCACTCGTTGAACAAGTACATTACCCTGGTCGGCGAATTCAACGATGAGCGTATCACCAACGTGCTCGATACCAACTACGACAACAAGAACCGTACCTTCTCCGTTGGCGGCCTGATCTTCTTCTGATCGCTTTCGGTAGTCAGTGCTTCTTGCGTCAGATGTTTTCCTCGCATCTGTTCAGGGTGCCCCTCGGGGTGCCCTTTTTTCTGCTGTCGGCGTTGTTGTGCATTTGCGCTTCCGCTTGGGCTGAAGAAGCAATCGTCCGGCAACGGGTCGAAGGTGGCGATTTCCAAGCGGTGCATGAAGCGCTGGTCGAGGTGATCGAAGCGGAAGGGATGGTAGTTGGCCAGATACTTCCCTTTGGCGCCATGTTGGAACGAACCGGTGCCGGGGAGCCGGGGGGCGTTTATCGGCAAGCAGAAATCATCCAGTCCTGCAGTGCCAGCCTAGCGCACCGGATGGCGCTCGAAGACCCGGGGCAGATTGTTTTCTGCCCGCTATCCATTGCCGTTTACGTGAAGGCTAGCGAACCGGAGAGCGTCATCATTGCCTATCGCGCATTGGGGGATGGCTCACCGGTCAGAATTGAGGCCGATGCGCTACTGGCTCGTTTGGTCGGACGGGCAGCGCAATTGGGTAAATTGCGCTGGTAAACCCGGTACCGGCTCAGCGCTGGTGATTCATCAAGGCCTTCAGGCCATTGACGTTCAAAATCCGGATGTGCTTCTGCTGGACGGCGATGTAGCCTTCTTCCTGGAACTTCGAGAAGGCGCGTGACACGGTTTCGAGCTTCAGGCCGAGGTAGCTGCCGATTTCCTCGCGGGTCATGCGCAGGTAGAACTCGGCGTGCGAGAAGCCGCGGGCCGTGAAGCGTTGCGACAGGTTGAGCAGGAAGGCAGCCAGGCGCTCCTCGGCGCGCATGGTGCCGAGCAGCATCATCACACCATGATCGCGGACGATTTCGCGGCTCATCACCTTGTGGAAATGGTGCTGCAGCGTGTGGATTTCGCGCGACAGGCCTTCCAGCCGGGAGAAGGGGATGGCGCAGATTTCACTGTCTTCCAGTGCGATGGCGTTACAGGTGTGGTGTTCGGTGCTGATGCCATCGAGGCCGAGCAATTCGCCGGCCATCTGGAAGCCGGTCACCTGATCGCGACCGTCTTCGAGCAGCACATCGGTCTTGAAGAAGCCGCTGCGGATGGCGTAGATGGCATCGAAAGCTTCGCCGGCGCGATACAGGTGATCGCCACGCTTGATGCGGCGGCGGGTGGATACCAGGTCGTCGAGGCGCGCCAGCTCGTCAAGGCTGAGGCCGAAAGGCAGGCACAGTTCGCGCAGGTTGCAGTTGGAACAGGCCGTCTTGATGACGGTCAGGGAAATCTCTTGGCTCAAAGGTCGTACCGGGGGCATAGGGAACCTGCGTTCGGTTGATCCAAGTCAACCGCGAAATCCTGCTCGCCGAACATAATCCGGGCAACATTTCGTGGCTTGTCTAATGAATTTCGCAACTGAAAACCTCGTCTTCGATCCGCAGATCATCCGCCGTTTCGACATCAACGGCCCTCGCTACACGTCCTATCCGACCGCCGATCGCTTCGTCGAGGCGTTTGACGCTGAGGCTGCCAAACTGTGGCTTGGCAAGCGCAATATCGGCGGGATCAGCCGACCGCTGTCATTATACTTCCACATCCCCTTCTGCAACACCATTTGCTATTACTGCGCCTGCAACAAGATCATCACCAAGGATCACGGGCGCAGCGCCAAGTACCTGAAGTACCTGGCCAAGGAACTGGACATGCAGGCCGCTGCGCTGGAAGGGCGCGATGGCGAACATGAGGTGATCCAGTTGCACTGGGGCGGCGGTACGCCGACCTTCCTTTCGCATTCCGAAATGCGGCAGCTGATGGGCGAGACGCGCAAGCATTTCAAACTGCTCGACGGTGGCGAATATTCCATCGAAGTCGACCCGCGCAAGGTCGATTACGAGACTGTCGCACTGCTCGGTGAACTCGGCTTCAACCGGATGAGCGTCGGCGTTCAGGATTTCGACGAAAAGGTGCAGGTTGCCGTCAATCGCGTGCAGAGTGAGGAAGAAACCGCACTGGTCATCAATGCGGCGCGCGCCAACGGCTTCAAGTCGGTTTCAGTCGATCTGATCTACGGTCTGCCGCACCAGACCGTGATGGGCTTCAACCGTACCCTCGAACGCGTGCTGGCCATGGACCCGGATCGCCTGTCGATCTACAACTACGCGCACCTGCCCAGCCTGTTCAAGCCGCAGCGCCGGATCAACGAAGGCGACCTGCCGTCGGCCGACACCAAGATGCAGATCCTGGCCCTGGCCATCAAGAAGCTGACCGAGGCCGGCTACGTCTATATCGGCATGGATCACTTCGCCAAGCCGGACGACGAACTGGCCGTCGCCCAGCGTCAGGGCCGCCTGCACCGCAATTTCCAGGGCTATTCGACCTACGCCGATTGCGACATGCTGTCCTTCGGCATCTCGTCGATCAGCAAGGTCGGGCCGAGCTACTACCAGAACGTCAAGACGGCCGACGAGTACTACGACGCCATCGATACCGGCTCCCTGCCGGTATTCCGCGGTATCGAGCTGACTGCCGACGACATCCTGCGCCGTTCGATCATCCAGGCCCTGATGTGCCATTTCGAGCTGTCCATCGAGAGCATCGAAAGCGCCCACCTGATCGA
>CAZDRS010000296.1:0-3419 GCA_964507585.1 uncultured Dechloromonas sp. | reverse complement strand
GGATGTCGGTCAGCACGGCGAAGCGGTTGCCTTCCTTGATCAGACCCATGGCGATGCCGGCCACGTGCGCCTTCATCGGCACGCCGGCATCGAGCAGCGCCAAGCAGCCGCCGCAAACGGAAGCCATGGACGAGGAACCGTTGGTTTCGGTGATTTCGGAAACCACACGCATCGAGTAGGAGAAATCTTCCGGGGCCGGCAGCACGGCCAGCAGTGCGCGCTTGGCGAGGCGGCCATGGCCGATTTCGCGACGCTTCGGGGTGCCGACGCGACCACATTCGCCCGTGGCGTACGGGGGCATGTTGTAGTGCAGCATGAAGCGGTCGCGGTATTCACCGGCCAGCGCGTCGATGATCTGCTCATCGCGGTTGGTGCCCAGCGTGGCTACGGCCAGCGCCTGCGTTTCACCACGGGTGAACAGGGCCGAACCGTGGGTGCGCGGCAGGACGCCGGAACGCATGGTGATCGGGCGCACGGTGCGGGTGTCGCGACCGTCGATACGCGGCTGGCCGGACAGGATACGGCCGCGGACGATGGCGGCTTCCATTTCGAAGAACAGGTTACCGACGGTATTGGCGTCCGGCGCACCCTCTTCGCCCGTGCACAGGGCAGCGACGGCTTCAGCGGCAATCGCCTTGACGGTCTGGCTGCGTGATTGCTTGGAGGTGATGCTGTAAGCCTCTTCCAGCTTGGCACCAACCAGATCCTTCAGGCGGGCGACCAGGGCTTCGTCCTTGGCCGGGGCTTGCCATTCCCATTCCGGCTTGCCGGCTTCCTCGACCAGTTCGTTGATGGCGTTGATCGCCTTCTGCATTTCGGTGTGACCGAAGACCACGGCGCCGAGCATGACATCTTCCGAAAGCTGATCGGCTTCGGACTCGACCATCAGCACGGCGGCTTCCGTACCGGCGACGACGAGGTCGAGCTGGCTGTCCTTGAGTTGGCTCAGGGTCGGGCACAGCACGTACTGGCCGTTGATGTAACCGACGCGGGCCGCGCCGATCGGGCCGGCAAACGGAATGCCGGAAATCGCCAGGGCGGCGGAGGCGCCGATCATCGCCGGGATGTCGGAGTCGACTTCCGGGTTCAGCGAAACGACGGTCGCGACGACCTGGACTTCATTGTAGAAACCTTCCGGGAACAGCGGGCGGATCGGACGGTCGATCAGGCGGGAGGTCAGCGTTTCCTTCTCGGAGGGACGACCTTCGCGCTTGAAGAAACCACCGGGGATACGGCCGGCAGCGTAAACCTTTTCCTGGTAATCGACGGTCAGCGGGAAGAAATCCTGACCGGGCTTGGCGCTCTTGGCACCGACGACGGTCACCAGAACGACCGTCTCTTCCATCGACACCATCACGGCGCCGCCTGCCTGGCGAGCGACTTCACCGGTTTCAATCGTTACCTGGTGATCGCCGTAGGCGAAGGATTTTTTCACAACGTTAAACATGTATTCCCTTTCTCTCACAACACAATAATCAACAATAACAACAAGTTACAACACAACAAAAGAACAACGGTAAAACAAGAAACAAAAAAGCGGCCGGGAGAAATCCGGGCCGCTTTTCCTTGGCTGGGCTTGCGCCTTACTTACGCAGACCGAGCTTGGTAATCAGGGTGCGATAACGCTCGATATCCTTGCCCTTCAGGTAGTCCAGCAGCTTGCGACGCTGGGAAACCAGGCGCAGCAGACCACGGCGGGAGTGGTGATCCTTGGTGTGCTCCTTGAAGTGCGGCTGCAGGTCGTTGATGCGGGCGGTCAGCAGAGCGACCTGAACTTCCGGAGAACCGGTGTCACCCTTGGATTGGGCGAAGTCGGCGACGATGGACGCCTTGTTTGCAGTGGTCATTGCCATTTCAAACTCTCTTTCATTGTTGCGACGCAGCCCCAGTTTGATAGAGCGAACGCCAGTTGGAAAATCCCGTCCAGGACGGAAAGCAGAGAATTATATCAGCTTAAACAGCCAATTGCACCAGTCTTTTCGGCCACAGCAAGCCGCCCGGCCCCGGTTCGCCAACGCCGATCAGGCAATTTTCGGCGTATACCCGTATCTTGCCGGCCAGCCCCGGCGGCAAGGCGACCGGATTACCATGACTGAAGCGATTAGCCTCAGCCGCCTCCAGATCAACCCTGGGCAGGGATTGCAGCAATGCATCGACCGGCAACAGTCGCGCCCCGCGCAACTCCTCCGGCACAGCATCGAGTTCAGCCAAGCTAACCGCCTTGGCCAGATCCAGATCGCCCACTACCGTGCGCCGCAAAGCAATCAGGTGTGCGCCACAACCGAGTGCCTGACCGATGTCGGCAGCCAGTACGCGGATATAGGTTCCTTTACTGCACGACACCCGCAAACTCAGCGTATCGCCAGCGAACGCCAGGCACTCGATGGCGTGGATACGAACCGAGCGCGGCTCGCGCTCGACTTCGATCCCCTTGCGAGCCAATTCGTAAAGAGGCCGGCCATCCCGCTTGAGAGCAGAATGCATGGGCGGAATTTGCTGGATATCGCCGGTGAAACGCGGCAGAACATCTTGGACTTGGGCCTCACCAACAACAACGGGTGCCGTCGCCGTAACCTGCCCCTCGGCATCACCCGTATCCGTGGTCACGCCAAGCTTGAGTACCGCCTCGTAGGTTTTGTCGGCATCGAGCAGGTCGGCGGAAAACTTGGTCGCCTCGCCAAAACACAACGGCAACAAACCGGTCGCCATCGGATCAAGGGTACCGGTATGCCCGCCCTTGGCAGCGGAAAACAGGCGACGCGCCTTTTGCAAGGCATCATTGGAGGTCATGCCTTGCGCCTTGTCGAGCAAAAGGACGCCATCGACCTGCTTCCAGGCCTTCTTGACCTTGGGTTGCATGGGGAGGCTTACTCTTCCGGCGTCTGATCGGACAGCGCGTTGGCCTGGTCGATCAATTGCGACAGGCTGGAGCCGCGCTCCAGCGAGTTGTCGTAAACGAAATGCAGTTCGGGCAAGGTGTGAATATGGATACGGCGACCCAATTCACGGCGCAGAAAGCCGGATGCCCGCTTCAGGCCACGTTCGATCTCGTCAAGATGATCGGAGTTGAGCGTGGTGAAGAAAATCTTGGCATGCGCATAATCCGGCGTCAGCTCGACATCGGTCAGGCTGATCATGCCAACGCGCGGATCCTTCAGTTCGGTACGAATCAAATCAGCCAGGTCGCGGCGCACCTGCTCCGCGACCCGGTCACTGCGTTGAAATCCTCGGGGGGCTTGCTTCTTCATTACAGCGAGCGCGCCACTTCCTGGATTTCGTACACTTCGAGCTGATCGCCTTCCTGGATGTCGTTATTGCCACGCAGCGACAGACCGCACTCGAAGTTGGAGCGGACTTCCTTGACGTCGTCCTTGAAGCGCTTGAGCGAATCGAGCTCGCCATCCCACTGCACGACGTTG
>CAZDRS010000295.1:2202-3444 GCA_964507585.1 uncultured Dechloromonas sp. | reverse complement strand
TGGTGATTGACCACCACCAGATCGGCCGCCATTGCCTCCTTGCGCGCCGCCATCACGAAGCATTCCTTGTAGTCCGGGCAGTCCTGGCCCAGGCAGTTGTCGCGCGTTGAAGTCACGCTGTTCCACACCGGCGAGTTCTCGTTCACCTCGATGCACTCGGCCTTGTCGCCGGTCTGCGTGGTCTTGGCGAAGACCGAGATGCGACGGGCGTCGGCGGCGTCTTCCTTGGTCAGGAAACGGCCGTCGGCCAGCGAACGCTGCAGGTGATAAGGGCAAACGTAATTGGCGCGCCCCTTGAGCAGCGCAATCTTGACCGGCGCCTTCAGGATGTCGCGCACCATCGGCAGATCCTTGTTGAACAGCTGATCTTGCAAGGTCTTGGTGCCGGTGGAGACGATTACCTTGCCGTTCGACTTCAACGCCGGCACCAGGTAGGCAAAGGTCTTGCCCGTGCCGGTGCCCGCCTCGGCGATGAAGACTGCGTTGCCATGAATCGCGGCGGCAATGCGCTCGGCCATTTCGACCTGCTGCTGGCGCACGCGATAGCCGCCAATGGCCTGTGCCAGCGGCCCGTCGGGCGAGAAAATTTCGGGGAGTGAAGACAAGGGGAAGCGATCCGGAAAACCGGGGCGAATCTTAACAGATCGCTACCCACGCTTGCTTCCGACAGCACTGTTGCGCCACTGGCACAGGCCTGCCGATCTATTTTGCTGCTACGCAACAATTTCACATTCCACCAACATTCCCCTGTGCTACAGTGGTTCAAAACAAGAGGTGGAGACGACATGCTGGCCGACTGACGCCAGGGTGGACGCTCCCGCTCTACCCGATCCAGCCCCGGCCATCGGTAGAGGATGAAACCATGAGACGCCTGACCCAATCCCCCGAGCGCACTAGCGTGCTGGCTGCCAGCACGGCCGCGCCGCTCCCCCTGGCTGCCGCCCCCGTCCAGATACAGGCCAGACCAGGAAAAAGCCGTTGGCCGGCCCGCCTCGATCTGTTGCAAAGCCTGTCCGGCCTGCTGCTCGCCCTGTTCCTGATGGCGCACATGGCCTTCGTGTCGTCCATCCTGATCAGCCAGGATGCTTTCTACACCGTCGCCCGCTTCTTCGAGGGCGCCTATTTCCTCGGCAAGCCCTACCCGATTCTGGTTTCCGGCGTCGTCGCCGGTGTCCTTGCCCTGTTCATCGGCCACGCCTGGCTGGCGCTGCGCAAGTTCCCGGCCGGTTTCCGCCAGTACCG
>CAZDRS010000295.1:0-2102 GCA_964507585.1 uncultured Dechloromonas sp. | reverse complement strand
CCGAACCGCAGCCGCCGCCGGCTGCGCTGGGTCAAGCATGGCCTGAGCGCCTTCTTCATTACCCTCGGCCTGGTCACGCTCGGCGCCTATATCGACCTCGGCCGGGCACATGCCGAGCATGCCGGCGAGCGTTACGAGCCCAGCAGCCTGAGCACCCCGGCCGATAGCGGAAGGCACTGACATGGAAACCATCCACACCGACGTACTGGTCATCGGCGGCGGCCTGGCCGGCTTGCGCGCCGGGTTGGCGGCCCGCAAGCGCGGCCAGCAGGTCATCATCCTCAGCCTGGTGCCGCCCAAGCGCTCACATTCCGCCGCCGCACAGGGCGGCATGCAGGCCAGCCTGGGCAATGCGGCACGCGGCGCCGGCGATAACGAGGACGTACATTTCGAGGACACGGTACGCGGCAGCGACTGGGGCAACGACCAGGAAGTCGCCCGCATGTTCGTGCATGCCGCGCCGAAAGCGGTGCGCGAACTGGCGGCCTGGGGCGTGCCGTGGAACCGCGTGCAGCACGGGCCGCACGAGGTAGTCATGGACGGCCAGCGGGTGACGCTGACCGAGAGCGCCGAGGCGCACGGCCTGATCACCGCCCGCGACTTCGGCGGCACCAAGAAATGGCGCACCTGCTACGTTTCGGACGGCACCGGTCACGCCATGCTTTACGCAGTCAGCGACCAGACCATCGCCGCCGGCATCCCGGTGCATGAACGCATGGAAGCCGTGGCACTGATCCACGACGGCGGGCGCTGCTACGGCGCGATTGTCCGCAACCTGATCGACGGCCGCCTGCTGGCCTATGTCGCCCGCGCCACCTGCATTGCCACCGGCGGTTTCGGTCGGATCTACAAATCAACGACCAATGCAGTAATCAACGAAGGCATCGGTGCCGCCATCGCGCTGGAAACGGGCGTCGTGCCGCTTGGCAACATGGAGGCGGTGCAGTTCCACCCGACGGCCATCTTCCCGGCCGGCATCCTGGTCACCGAAGGCTGCCGCGGTGACGGCGGCCTGCTGCGCGATGTGGACGGCCACCGCTTCATGCCGGACTACGAGCCGGAGAAGAAGGAACTCGCCTCACGCGACGTGGTGTCGCGGCGCATGGAAGCCCACATTCGCAGCGGCAAGGGGGTCGCCTCGCGCTACGGCGAGCACCTGTGGCTGGATATCACCCTGCTCGGCGCCGCACATATCGAGCACAAGCTGCGCGAGGTGAAGGAAATCTGCCACTACTTCCTCGGCATCGACCCGGCCAGGCAATGGATACCGGTGCGCCCGGCCCAGCATTACTCGATGGGCGGCATCCGCACCGATGCCCACGGCCAGGCCTACGGCCTGCGCGGCCTGTTCGCCTGTGGCGAGGCGGCGTGCTGGGATCTGCACGGCTTCAACCGGCTGGGCGGCAACTCGGTGGCCGAAACCGTGGTGTCCGGCATGATCGTCGGCGAGGCCATCGCCGATTTCTGCGCCTCGCCGGACGGCGACATGCAGGTATCGACGGCCCTGGTGCGCGAAACCTGGGCGCGAGCCAGCGCCGAATTTGCCGCCATTGCCGACAACCGCTCCAGCGAGGATGCCAACCAGTTGCTGCTGCGCATGCAAACGCTGATGAGCGAGCAGGTCGGCATCGTGCGCCACGGCGACAGCCTGGCCGTTGCCGTCGCCGAGTTGGAACAGCTGATCCAGCGCAGCCGGCAGATCGGCCTGCGCACGACGCGGGCCGGGGCCAATCCGGAACTGACCACCGCCTGGCGCCTGCAGCGCATGCTAAAGCTGGCGCAATGCGCCGCCTATGGCGCACTGCAACGTACCGAAAGCCGCGGCGCCCATTTCCGCGAGGATTACCCACGCCGCAACGATGCCGACTGGCTGAAGCGCACGCTGGCCTATTGGCCTGATGGCGAGCAAACCCGCCCCCATCTTGCTTACGAGGCACTCGACGTGTCGCGGATGGAACTGCCGCCCGGCTGGCGCGGCTACGGCGCGCGCGATGCCATCGAGCACCCGGCTACCGCACTCCGCCAGGCCGAAATCGAGGCCATCCGCGCCGGCCTGGGCAAGGCCGACCGCCATGCCGTGCAGCAGGCGCTGATGCCCTTCC
>CAZDRS010000294.1:0-3454 GCA_964507585.1 uncultured Dechloromonas sp. | reverse complement strand
CCGCCCTTGGTTTCGGCCTGGTTGAGGATCATCGGCACGGCCTGCAGCAGGTTGGCGCCCTTCAGCGCGACCGCCATCATCTCGCCGGGCATCTCGCCCCACAGGCCATCCGTGCACAGCAGCAGGATGTCGCCATGATCGAGCGGCGTCTTGCGCGAGAACTCGATCTCGGGCGGGGTCGGGCTGCCCAGGCAACTGTAGATCTTGTTGCGATCGGGGTGGAAGGCAGCCTGCGCCTCGGTGATCATGCCTTCTTCGACCAACAGGCGGATACGCGAGTGATCCTTGGTCTGGGCGATGATTTTTCCTTCGCGCATCAGGAACAGGCGGGAATCGCCGGCATGCGCCCAGTAGGCGACGTTATCCTGCACGATGCAGGCAACGCAGGTGGTGCGCGGCGTGTCGCGCAGCGCGTGGCGG
Organism: uncultured Dechloromonas sp.; assembly: GCA_964507585.1. GTDB lineage: Bacteria > Pseudomonadota > Gammaproteobacteria > Burkholderiales > Rhodocyclaceae > Azonexus. Next base: position 3,034 of record CAZDRS010000294.1, on the reverse strand, counting down.
GCGGTGTAGTCGAGAATGGCGTGGTGGGCGTTGGTCATGCCCTTCTGCAGGAAGCGGAAGGGGTCGGCCAGCAGCGGCCGGGCCTCACGCTGGAAGGCATCGGCCAGCGTCTGCACCGCGATCTGCGCGGCGATCTCGCCATAGTGGTGGCCGCCCATGCCATCGGCGACGACCATCAGCAGCGCATCGCGGGAGTAGCAGTAGGTTGTCCGGTCTTCGTTGTTGGCGCGGCCGCCGACGCGGCTTTCCTGGTAGATGGTGAATCTCATCGGATCGGATTCCTGAATTTTTCGACGAAACGGCCCAGCCAGTTCGGTGCCGCCTTGGGTGTCGGGGGCGTGACGGTCTCGACCAGCGCCTTCTGCAGCGCAAAGACGCTTTGCGGGCGATAGAGGTGATTGAGGTTGAGGCACCAGTCGATGATTTCGAGCAGGCGGTCGGAATACTGGCCATCCCAGCGCAGCATGGCCGGGGCCAGGCTGTCCTTCTTCAGGCGCGAATCGGCCGCCTGCGGCGCGGTGCCGGCCAGGCAGGCGTACATCGAGGCGCCGACGCTGTAGATGTCGCTCCACGGGCCAAGATCCTTGCGCGTGCCGTAATGTTCCGGCGAGGCGAAACCCGGGGTGTACATTGGCTTGAGTATGGGTTGGTCGTTGATCAGGGTCTGGCGGGCGGCGCCGAAGTCGATCAGTACCGGCGTGTTGTCGCTGCGCAGGTAGATGTTCGACGGCTTGAGGTCGAGGTGCAGCAGCTTGTTGGAATGCACTTCGCGCAGGCCGTTCAGCATGCGGGTGAACACGCCGCGAATGAAGCGTTCCGAAATATGCCCCTGGTGCTTCTGGATGAATTCCTGCAGCGTACGGCCGTGTTCGTACTCCATGACCATGTAGACCGTGTCGTTGGCACGAAAGAAGTTCAACACGCGGATCACGTTGGGGTGCGACAGGCGGGCCAGGGCGCGCCCCTCCTCGAAAAAGCACTTCATGCCGTAGCGGAAGGCGCCGAGGTGGTCGGAGGTGATGACCGGCTTGATTTCGCCGCGGTTACGCAGCGCCAGGCTGTTGGGCAGGTACTCCTTGATCGCCACTTGCCGCCCTTCGGGATCGGTTGCCAGGTACACGATGGAAAAACCGCCGAGCGAGAGCTGGCGGTCTATCGTGTATTCCTCAAGTTGGTGACCGTTCGGTAACGGCTGATTGGCTTGTTGCGCCATGGAGCTCGCGGTTATGATGCAATTTCAGGCATTTTCGGGCGTGTTGTCCGGCCTGTAAAGCTGGAGATTCCCTGATAATGATCTGTAGTATGACCGGATACGCAGTGAAAAACCGTGATGTTGATCGCGGTTCGCTGCAAATAGAGCTAAAAAGCGTCAATTCCCGCTATCTCGATTTTCACTTTCGCGTAGCCGAAGACTTGCGCGCCCTGGAAATGCCGCTGCGCGAGCTGCTCTCTTCGCGCCTGTCGCGTGGCAAGGTGGAGTGCCGTTTGTCCTTCAATGCCGCGGCAGCGCGGGCCGAGCAATTGCAGCTCAATGGCGAACTGCTGGCCACGCTGCAGGCTCTTGGCGACCAGGTGCGTGCCGGCATGCCGGATGCGGCTCCCCTGTCGGTTAACGAAGTCCTGCGCTGGCCAGGCATGTTCGGCGACCAGGGTATCGATTTCGCCGCCCTCGGGCCGGAGGTGATGGCCCTGGCCCGCGAAGCACTCGACGACTTCACGGCCAGCCGCGGCCGCGAAGGCGAAAAGCTGGCGGCGATGATCATCGACCGCGTCAATGCCATGCGCGACATCGTGCGCCGCGTCGCACCGCGCATTCCCGAAGCGCAAGCCCTGTTTACCGACAAGCTGCGCCAGCGCCTGGTCGAAGCCCTGGGCAACGCCAGCGATGACCGCATCCTGCAGGAAGTTGCAGTTTTCGCCACGCGTATCGACGTCGCCGAGGAACTCAGCCGCCTGACCACCCACCTTGATGAGGTCGAACGTGTCCTCAAGCAGGGTGGCGCCTGCGGCAAGCGCCTCGACTTCCTGATGCAGGAACTCAACCGCGAAGCCAATACCCTCGGATCGAAATCGGCGATCACCGAGGTCTCGCAAGCCTCGATGGATCTCAAGCTGCTCATCGAACAGATGCGCGAGCAGATCCAGAACTTGGAGTAAAAAAGCAAGTCGTCTCACAAAGAATCAATATTGACTAGAAACCCCCTATCTACGGGGGTTTTTTGTTTTTTGTGGTTGCGTAGCATCTCATTAGAGCGCACCATTTGTGTGTACCGAAGCGTGTATTTTTCTAAAGTACACCAATCTGAAATTAGTACACACGTGCCTCATGGAAAAGCTTACAAACGAACTCATTACCGAATGGATTGAAAGCAACCAGCGTTTTGAAATGCGCGGCGATGGTGGCGGCTTGTACCTAGGTTTCAGAGCCGATCAGAAGAATCCAGTCTGGCTATTCAGGTTTCGTCAATTTGGTGAGCAGCACAAACTCACCTTGGGCAACTACCCAACCATTTCGCTTGAAACCGCACGAGACTTGGCTCGTAGCTATCGGAAGCTCATCGACAACAATGAGAGCGTGATCGCAGCTGTCGGAAACAAGCGACGTAAAGATAGCGATCAACAGTTAGCAAGAACGTTTTCTGCTCTGCTCAGAGAGGCTAGCTTGCATGGTGCAAAGCGCATGACAGTAACGATCGAATTCGACGGAGAGAAATCATGGGCAAGTTAACGGACATACAAATCCGCTCCTGGATCAGAAATGGGGAGCGCTTTGAGGGCCGCTCCGATGGCGATGGCCTCTATCTAAGCTTCCCCACTAGCGCCAGTTCCCCTGTATGGAAGTTTCGTTATCGCTTTGCCGGCAAGCAACGCATTATGAACATGGGGGGCTTTGCCTCCTTGTCGCTGGCTAAAGCTCGCGAAACAGCGCGTGAGCTCTCTGCAAAAGTTGCCCTTGGGCATGATGTCGCTGGCGAAAAGCAGGAGAGAAAACGCGAGGCCATTGAGAAGATTGAAGCAGAGAAAGCTGCGTGGA
>CAZDRS010000293.1:0-3465 GCA_964507585.1 uncultured Dechloromonas sp. | reverse complement strand
GGTATGTCGCCCCAAGTTTCAAGCAAAAAGCCCCGAATTTCGGGGCTTTTTGCTTTTTGGCGCCAAATAATTTTGCCATCTTTGCCACGTGTTTGTGCCGTTGCTTGCCGCATCTGCCGTATGTTGAGCGTTGATTTGGGCTGCGGTTGGGCGATATTTTTGTGCCTCCAGCCTCTCATTACGATCCTGTGATCGGGTTTTATTTTATCTTTTGTCGGGTTTGGGTTCTTATCCAGGCAGAATATTGTGATGGCTATTCGCTTTGTATTTATCGATGATTAGCATTGAAAAATATATTGGGACGAATTAAATTGTCGCCACTTATTTAATCAAGGAGGTAATTATGGATCTGGCCAAGCTGACTATTTCCCAATTGCAGGATTTGTTGCAGCAGATTCCGGCGGAAATCAAACGCCGTGAATCTGAAGAAAAGACCAATGTTTTGAATGAATTGCGTGCTCTCGCCAAAGCCAAGGGTTATTCCATCGAGGATTTGCTGGCCAAGGAAGTGAAGGTCAAGGCGACTGGTGGCAAGGTCAAGGTTAAATATCGTCACCCGGCAAATGCCGAGTTGGAGTGGACGGGGCGCGGTCGCAAGCCGAAGTGGGTGGAAGCCTGGTTGGCTGAAGGCAAGGCCCTGGATGGTTTGTTGGTTTGATTTATGCGTATTCTGCTAAGTAACGATGATGGTTATTTTGCGCCAGGGCTAGCGGCTCTGGCCGATGCCTTGTGCGAGTTGGGTGAGGTGGTGGTCGTCGCTCCCGAGCAGAATCGCAGTGGTGCGAGTAATTCTTTGACGTTGGATCGGCCGCTGCATTTGAAGAAGGCAGCGAACGGTTTTTATTTTGTGAATGGTACGCCAACGGATTGTGTTCATTTGGCGGTTACCGGAATGCTCGATGCATTGCCCGATATAATTGTTTCCGGTGTGAATCTCGGAGCCAATATGGGCGATGACACGATTTATTCGGGTACGGTCGCAGCGGCAACCGAGGGTTATCTGCTGGGCATACCGTCGATTGCCGTTTCTCTGACCAGTTTTGAAGGCAAGCATTTTGCGACGGCGGCTACGGTGGCGCGCGAATTGGTTGAGCGCTTTATTCGCCAGCCGATTGCCGGGCCGGTTTTGCTGAATGTGAATGTGCCGGATATTCCGTATGCTGAATTGAAGGGTACGGAAGTGACGCGCCTGGGGCGGCGACACAAGGCCGAGCCGGTGGTTAAAACGGTTTCGCCGCGTAACGAGACGCTGTACTGGATCGGGGCGGCCGGCGCAGCGGCGGATGCCGGGCCGGGAACGGATTTCAATGCGGTGGAGCGGGGTTGCGTATCGATTACGCCGTTGCAGATCGATCTGACTCATAATGCGCAAATGTCGTCGATTGCCCATTGGATGAAGTGAGTTAGTCTGTGTTGCACGGAATTGGAATGACCTCGCAGCGCACGCGAGCGCGCATGATCGAGCGCCTGCGTGAAAAAGGAATTCGCAACGAAGCTGTGCTCAAGGCCATGGCGGCCGTACCGCGCCATGTCTTCGTCGAGGAGGCGTTGGCTTCCCGTGCCTACGAAGATACCGCTTTGCCCCTGGGGATGGGGCAGACGATTTCGCAGCCTTATGTCGTGGCGCGCATGATCGAGCTCCTGCTCAATGGCCGCAAGAGCCTGGGCAAGACGCTGGAAATCGGTGCTGGCTGCGGCTATCAGGCCGCCGTTCTGGCGCAGCTGACCAATGAGGTCTATGCCGTCGAGCGTCTGGGGCCGTTGCTGGAAAAGGCCAAGGCCAACATGCGTACCCTGCAGCAATTCAATGTCCGTTTGAAACATGCCGACGGCCAGTTCGGGCTGCCGGAAGCGGGGCCGTTCGACAGCATTATCGTTGCGGCGGCCGGGGCGCAGGTACCGCCGGCCCTGCTACTGCAACTGGCGCCCGGTGGCCGTTTGGTCTTGCCAGTAGGGGCAAGTGAGCAGTATCTTAGTTTCATTGAGCATACGCCGCAGGGCTATGTCGAAACCCGCCTCGATGCCGTGCGCTTTGTCCCGCTACTCTCAGGAACACAATGATTCGATTTGGCGTTGTATTGATTCCGGCTCTGCTGTTGGCCGGTTGTATGTCGCAGCAACCGGCTCCGACCGTCGATCGGGCAGGTATGGCTGCCACGCGGGCAACGGCACCGCAGCCGGTCGGGCCTGGCTATTACACGGTCAAGCGCGGCGATACGCTGTACCGTATCGCCTTGGAAAACGGCCAGGATCATCGCGATATCGCGGCCTGGAACGGAATTGCCAATCCGTCGGCGATCAAGGAAGGGCAAGTGTTGCGTGTCGTGCCGCCGGGGGCTGCCGAGCCGGCTGATGGGGCGGTTGCCAAGCCTATCGCCACCGCCTCCGGTGTCGAGGCGCGTTCGCTGGATCAGCCAGCCGCGACACCTGCCGCTGCATCCGGAATGCTCAAACACGAGCCGCGTGTCGGTAAGGAGCCATATTCGGATGAGGCCTATGCTCGCCTGAACAAGCAGGGGGAACCGGCCAAGCCGATTGAATCCAAGCCGGAAGCGAAGCCCGAATCGAAGCCGGAGCCTCAGCCTGCGGCTGCGCCGGCCGGGCCGGACGACGTGGCCTGGATGTGGCCGAGCGCGTCCAAGGTTTCGACACCGTACAACGATGCCAGCAACAAGGGTCTGGATTTTGCCGGCAAGGCCGGCGACCCGGTGCTGGCCGCCGGTGAAGGCAAGGTGGTGTATGCCGGCAGCGGTTTGCGGGGTTTTGGCGAACTGGTGATCGTAAAACACAACGGAACCTATCTCTCGGCCTATGCGCACAACCGCAAGATCCTGGTGAAGGAAGGCCAGCAGGTGGCGCGTGGCCAGAAGATTGCCGAAATGGGTAATACCGATTCGGATTCGGTCAAGCTGCATTTCGAAATTCGCAAGCAGGGCAAGCCGGTTGATCCGGCCGCGTATTTGCCGAAACGATGAGCGAACACGGCGACGCGATGGAGCAGGATTTCGACGGGCAACCGGAGGAGTCGCTGTTGCCGCCGGAGCCGGAGAGTGTCGCGCCGGAAATCGACCTGCTCGAGGATGTTACCCAGCTTTATCTGACCGAGATCGGCGCTAAGCCCCTGCTGACGCCGGAGCAAGAACTGACGACGGCGCGCCTCGTTCGCCAGGGCGATTTCGCGGCACGCCAGCGCATGATCGAGCATAACCTGCGGCTGGTCGTGAATATCGCCAAGCATTACCTGAATCGTGGCATTCCGCTGCTCGACCTGGTCGAGGAGGGCAATCTCGGCCTGATTCACGCGCTGGAGAAATTCGATCCCGAGCGTGGCTTCCGTTTTTCCACCTATGCGACGTGGTGGATACGCCAGAACATCGAGCGCGGCATCATGAACCAGTCGCGCACCATTCGCCTGCCGGTGCATGTCGTCAAGGAAATCAACGTCGTGCTGCGCGCCATGCGCCA
>CAZDRS010000292.1:0-3466 GCA_964507585.1 uncultured Dechloromonas sp. | reverse complement strand
GCCCCGCCGGATTCGCACAGGCCGGTTGCCTTGAGCAGTTGGTCGAGCTGGATATGGTCGCCGCGCACGGCAAAGCGGATGGTCATGGTCGTCTTTCTGAAACCGGCAGCAGGATTGCCGCCCAAGCCGCCATTGTAGTCCGCCCGACGTTGATCAGCCGGTAGCGACCGCTCAATCGGGCAAGACCCAAGCTCACCAATAGTTTTCAGTCGCAAACTGCCCCGGCAAGGCGCTGCGATCCGGGCGCAGCCCCCTGGCGAGCAGGGCATCGCGCACATCGTCCAGCATCTGCGGGTTGCCGCAGACCAGGATACGGCTGTCTTCCGGCGTTAGGACAAGCCCGGCGGCCTGCTCCAGGCGGCCATCGGCAATCAAGGCGGGCAGGCGCGCCTGCAGGGTGCCCGGCACGGCTTCCCGGGTAACGATGGGCACGAACCGTAGCGACGGGCGACCGGCACCGAGCAATTCGTCGTTCGCCAGTGCAGCCAGTTCGTCACGGTAGGCAAGATCCCGCGCCTGGCTGACGCTATAGGCCAGCACGAGCTCGTCGTAGCGCTGCCAGACATCCGGATCGCGCAGGATCGACAGATAGGGAGCGACGCCCGTGCCGCTGGCCAGCAACCAGAGATGGCGGCCGCCGGTGAAGCGGGCGGCCGTCAGGTAGCCGTAGGGCAGCTTTTCGACATACAGTGTATCGCCCAGGCCGGCCGCTGCCAGCCGGCTGCTGAAGGCACCACCCGGCACGAGGATGGAGAAAAATTCGAGGTACTCGTCGTAATCGGCGCTGACCATCGAATAGGGCCGCCAGATGATGCTGCCCGGCAGGCCGCTGCCGCTCGGAATACCCAGGCGAACCCACTGCCCGGGCGTGAAGCGGAAGGCTGGGGAGCGCGAAACCTTCACGGAAAACAGCTTTTCGTTCCAGCGGCGAATATCCAGGATGCGCTCGGCCGTCGCCTTTTCCAGCGGGTCGGGTGGTGGGCGGCGGAATTCGGGGGTCGGGCGCATAACATCCCTCTCGGTGACGAAACAGTGGCGACATGCCACGCTTATTGGTGCCCGAGCGGCGGCATTTTGTTCCCGCCTCATGCACAATAAGCTACTCCAGCCCCCCCGAAAGGAGCCGCCCATGCCCGCCCCGCAAACCGATTCGACACTGGCCGAGCGCGTCCTGGCCTGCATGATGGAAGCCGTCATCCACGCCGACCGACAAGGGTTGATCAACCTGTGGAACCCGGCCGCCGAAGCAATTTTCGGCTTCAGCGCAGCCGAAGCCATCGGCCAGAGCCTCGACATCATCATCCCGGAACGCCTGCGCGAAGCCCACTGGCGCGGTTTCCACGCCGCCATCGCCAGCGGCCGAACCCGCCTGAACGGCCGCCCGACGCTGACCCGCGCCTTGCATCGTTCCGGTGCGACGCTTTACGTCGAGATGAGCTTTGCGCTGGTCTGTGCGGCGAACGGCGAAGTGATCGGCTCAGTCGCCGTTGCCCGCGATGCGACGGAGCGCGTGGAACGTGAAAAAGCCGCCCGTAGCGGCGGCCTTGCCGGCTGAACGCCTCCCCACCGAGCGGGGCTTGGCCCCGCGCTTACCCCACCAGCACCAGATGTACCCGGCACGGCCCGTGGGCGCCGAGGACGATGGTTTGCTCGATGTCGCCGGTGCGCGAAGGCCCGGAAACGAAGTTGATGGCGCGCGGTACTTCGCCGCGCTCGGCACGCAGCAGGGCGAAGGCGTCTTCCATGGTGGCGACGATGCGCGCCGTATCGACCAGTGCGACATGGGTTTCCGGCAGCAGGCTGACGGTGGCTGGCGATGTCGGCCCGGAGAGCAGCACCAGCGTGCCGGTTTCGGCCACGGCGCAGAAGCAGCCGGTGATGCCCACCGCATCGGCATCGACGGCACCCCGGGCCTCAACCGCGATGCCGCTGCCCGCCCAATCGAGGCGGGCGATCTCCGGCGTCACGACCGCTTGCGAGCCGAGCCGGTTAGCCGCCAGATAGTCGGCCACCGCTCCCGGCACGGCTTCCCGGGTGGCGACGCTGGCCAGCGTACTGGCCAGGCTTTCCGCCTTTTCCCGGAAGCGGTCGACCAACGCCCCCGCCATGGCCGGTTGCGGGCCACGCGCCTTCGCCTCCAGCACCGCCAGCGCGGCGGCCCGGCGCTGGGCGAAATCGCCCTTGCCGACGCCTTGCCGTACCTGGGCGAGGATGTCGTCGCGTGCCGTCATGCCACCCGGTTTCGCGGCGTACCGGCCGCGAAGGCCTCGATATTGTCGATCAATTGATCGGCCAGCGCCTGCATGGCCGGCCGGCTGGACCACGCGACATGCGGCGTGAGCAGGAAATTGGGCAGGGCAAGCAGGGCCGGATCGACCATGGGATGCCCTTCCGGCGGCGGCTCGGCGGTGATCACGTCGAAACCGGCGCCGCCAATCCAGCCCTCCTTGAGTGCGCGGATCAGTGCCGCTTCATCGACGACACCGCCGCGCGCGGTGTTGATGAGCAGCGCCGAGGGCTTCATGGCTCGCAGTTCGGCCTCGCCGATCAGCCCGGTGGTTTCGGGCGTCAGCGGGCAATGCAGGCTGATCGCATCGGCCTGCGCCAGCACCTCGGAAAAGGCCACGTAGCCGGGGCGCACCGTTGCCGCCCCCTTGCGCTCGGCACGCAGGACGCGCATGCCGAAGGCCTCGGCCAGCCGCACCACGCCATTGCCCAGGGTGCCGCTGCCGATCAGGCCGAGCGTGGCGCCGTGCAGGTCGCGGATCGGATGATCGAACAGGCAAAACTGCGCCGAACGCTGCCAGCCCCCGGCCAGCAGGGTTTCGCGCCAGGCGACCAGGTTGCGCGAGAGGGCCAGCAGCAGGGCCATCACATGCTCGGGCACCGTGTGCTCGGCATAACCGCGAATGTTGGACACGACAATGCCGTGCGCCCGGCAGGCGTCGAGGTCGACATTATTGGTGCCGGTGGCGGAAACAGCGACCATCTTCAAATCCGGCAGGGCGGCAATGGTGTCTGCACCGATCGGCACCTTGTTGGTAATCGCCACTGCCGCACCGCGCAGGCGTTCGACGACCTGCCCCGGCAGCGTGGCGGGATACTCGATCCATTCATGGGCAAACCCCGGCCGCCGCACGGCGGCAATCAACGATTCGCTCTCCAGCTGGACGATACGCACCGTCAAACCGCCTTCTGCTCGAAGGCCTTGCCGGCGGCCTCGGCGATGGCGCCAACCTGCGCCCCCAGCGCGGCGTTGCCGCAATAGACGATGCGTTCGACGGCAGCAGCACACAAACCTTCCAAGGCTGCCATGTCGCCCTGCAGCAGGTTGACCACCCCGGCCGGCCACTCCTCGCGACCGGTGAGTTCGCATAGCGCGAAAACCGCCGACGGTGCTTTCGGGCTCGGCTTGACGACCAGCGTGGCCCCCGCCATCAAAGCCGGGGCGATGGTTTCGGCAAAA
>CAZDRS010000291.1:0-3468 GCA_964507585.1 uncultured Dechloromonas sp. | reverse complement strand
AGCGGGATGTCGGCGTTCAGGGTTTCGCGGATCGGCTTGCCGTTATCGACGGTCTCGGCGTAGGCCAGCAGTTCCAGGTTGGCTTCCAGGCGGTCGGCGATCTTGAGCAGGATGTTGGAGCGGGTGGTGGCGTCGGTCTTGCCCCAGGCCGGGAAGGCGGCGTGGGCGGCGTCCAGGGCCAGCTCGATATCTTCGGCGGTGGAGCGGGCAGCCTTGGTGTAAACCTTGCCGTTGACCGGGGTCACGACGTCGAAGTACTGGCCCTTGATCGGGGCAGTCCACTTGCCGTTGATGAAGTTGTCGTACTGGGCCTTGTAGGCGATCTTGGCGCCGGCAGTGCCGGGAGCGGCGTAAATCATGGATTGTCTCCTGTCTTCTGAATGAAATTGCGGGTAGTTGGCAAGGCAGGCGGAGCAAAATGCTCCGTCGTGACTCGTACCTACAGGAGTGCATGCCCCGTGCCAGCCTGCCGGAATGCATGAAAAAAGAGACTAAGTCGTTTAAAATCAGGTTGTTAGATTGTTGTGCCGCGCTGCGGTGTGCCCCCGGCGTGATACGCCGTGGAGCAGTTGCTCAATTGTGGAGCACGGGTGTTCAGGCTTCGGCGGGCAGCCACTTGAGCAGCGTGGCGTAGAGCTGTTCGGGATCGACCGGCTTGGCGATGTGGTCGTTCATGCCGGCTTCCAGGCAGGCCTGGCGGTCTTCGTCGAAGGCATTGGCCGTCATGGCCAGGATCGGCGTCACCGTGCCGTTGGGCAGCCTGCGGATCAGGCGGGTGGCGGCCAGGCCATCGAGTACCGGCATCTGCATGTCCATCAGGATGGCGTCGTAGCAGTTGGCGCGAACCAGCTCGGCGGCGGCGTTGCCGTCGTCGGCGACATCGACGATCAGGCCGACGTTGTCGAGCAATTCGACGGCAATTTCCTGGTTGATCGGGTTGTCCTCGGCGACCAGGAGGCGGGTTGGGCCGCGCCGGCGCAGACGCTCCTCGGCCTCGCCCGGTGGCTGCGCGAGCGCGTTGCCGGCACTGGGTAGCGGCCGGCTCAGGGTGTCCTGCAGCAGGTCGAAGAGGCGCGAGGGGCCGATTGGCTTGGGCAGGACGGTCAGGTAGCCCGAGCCAGCCAGGTCGTCGGCGGAGAGCATGTCCTGGTGGGCCGTGACCAGCAGGCGGGTGGGTTGACGCGAGAGCGGGGTGGCCGACAGGCGCCGGCCGACTTCGAGTCCGTCCAGGCCGGGCATCTGCCAGTCGATCAGGGCCAGGTCGAAAGGCCGGCCGGCGGCATCGGCATCGCCAATCTTCAGCAGCGCTTCGCTGCCGGTGGCTACGGCGGTGATCTGCATGCCGAACAGGCCGAGCATGTCGGCCATTGCTTCGCGCGCTTCCGGCAGGTCGTCGGCCACCAGTACGCGCAGCCCCTGGGTGTCGACCTGCGCCTGCGGTGGCGGTTTGGCGGTACGGCTGTTGGCCAGCGGTACTTCGAACCAGAAGGTGCTGCCCTGGCCGATTTGGCTATCGACACCGATGCGGCCGCCCATCATCGTGACCAGGCGGCGGCTGATCGCCAGGCCAAGGCCGGTGCCGCCATATTTGCGGGTGGTCGAGGCGTCGGCCTGCTCGAAGGCGGCAAACAGGCGTTGCTGCTGCTCGGGTGTCAGGCCGATGCCGGTGTCGCGTACTTCGAAGCGGGCGACAATGCCTGTATCGCTGCTCGCCAGCTGCCTGACATGCAGGCTGATGCAGCCCCGGTCGGTGAACTTGACCGCATTGCCGGCAAAATTGAGCAGGATCTGCCCGATCCGCAAGCTGTCGCCGTGCAGCATGGCCGGCATGGCATGCAGGTCGGTAACCAGCTCGATGTGCTTGCTCTCGGCCTTGTCCCGGATTAGGTTGACCACGTTGTCGACGATGCGCTCGATTTCGAAATCCGTGTTTTCCAGATGCAGCTTGCCGGCCTCGATCTTCGACATGTCGAGGATGTCGTTGATGATGCCGAGCAGATGGTTGGCTGCATCGCCAATCTTGTTCAGGCGCTCGACATGCTGCGGCTCGCTGATGTTGCGTTGGAGCAGGTGGGTCAGGCCGAGGATGGCGTTCATCGGCGTGCGTATCTCGTGGCTCATGTTGGCAACGAAGTCGCTCTTTGCCCGATTGGCTTCTTCGGCTGCCTGGCGGGCGGCTTCAGCTTCCTGCGTGCGGCTGCGAACCAGCGCCTCGAGGTTTTCCCGGTGTTCGTACAGGGCCTGCAGCGCGGCTTCGGTGGCGGCATGGGCGGCACTGATGCGCTGGATGTTTTCGAGCTGGAAGATACTCAGCAATTGCGCGACCGCGACGGTGATGGCAACGGCGCACAGGGCGCGAAAGAGTTGCACCGGCAGGCCGACGATTTCGAGGAAGTTGTCCTGGTTGAGCAGCGAGGCAGGCACCCAGTCGGCGGCCGGTACCACGACACCGCCAAAGATGGCGTAGGCGAGCATGGAATAGCCGGCGAGTTGGCCGATGGACTCCAGGCGAGCCTGGTGGGCCGGGCCGAAGGTTGGAATCAGCTTGTCGCGGGTGTAACGAAACAGCGCGTAGCCGGTGAGCAGCGAGGCGGGCAGGCTGAGCAGGTAGCGCGAGAGGATGCCGCCGGCAGCCAGCGGTTCAGCCGAGAGCCAGGGGAGCAGGAAGCCGGCGACGATGGCCGGGGTGTAGGCAACCAGCCCGAGCAGGCGATGGCCGAAGCTGCCGTCCGGCAGGCAATGGCGCAGCAGGCGGCGGCCAAAATCGAAGAGCAGGATATAGGAAAGGTTCTGGGTCAGCGGTCGCAGCAGGTCGACCATCGGGTTGGCGCCGTGCAGGTGGCGCCACATGTCCAGCCATTCCTGCGTGCCGTGCATGAAGCCGAAACCGGCGAGCAGCCAGAGCAGGGGCGACAGTGTCAGTTCGCTGCCGCTGTTTTGCCGAACACTGATCATTAGCCCCAGCCCCATGAAGGCGGCACCGTAAATCAGGTACACCACGTCCATGAAAGGCAGCAAAAAATGCGGTGGGGGCGACATCGGGATTCAAAAAAAGTTTCAGGCAGTTGGAAGAATTGTATCATGTGCTGCCAGTTGTTAAATTTTTGGAATTTTGGATGTGCCTGTTTCAAAAAGAAAAAATATGCCTGATACGAGGCTTGGCGCTGGCGCGGTGTAAAGGCTGACAAAAACCTGACTATCCATTTGATATTTGTGCGATATTTATCGGCGCATATTCCAGCGGCGTTTTTCGTTCCGGCAACACTTCTGAATCGATCATGGCCAGGCAACAGTTGCGAAAGCAGTTCTTCATCAGTGCGGTCTGTATCTGGAGCGTATTGATCGGTTTTTCGGCGTTCTGGAATATCCACAATACCGAAGCGCAGATAATGAAGTTGGCCTACACGGAAGCCCAGGCCAACCTGAACAAGGATATTTCCTTCCGGCGCTGGGGCACCTTGCATGGCG
>CAZDRS010000290.1:0-3472 GCA_964507585.1 uncultured Dechloromonas sp. | reverse complement strand
CAGATCGCTGATTTCTTCTCGACCTGGGGTGTCGGGGCCTTCATCCTGTTCATGCTCTTCATCATCGGCGAAATCGCCTGGCGTTCCAAGGCTGGCAAGACGGGTACCTTCGTGCTCTTCTTCGTGCTGGCTTTCGGCATGGTCGGCTTTATCGCCAAGGGAATCATTCAAAAAATCTGGGGTATCTAAATGTCGCAATACGACAACGTTTCGGTGGTCAAGAAGGCCAACGTTTATTTCGATGGCAAGTGCGTCAGCCACACCGTGGTTCTGGCCGATGGCACCAAGAAGACGGTTGGCGTGATCCTGCCGTCCAGCCTGACCTTCAATACCGGCGCGCCGGAGATCATGGAAGGCGTCGGCGGTTCCTGCCGCGTCAAGCTGAAGGGCGAGAGCGAGTGGAAGACCTACGGCGACGGCCAGTCCTTCAACGTGCCGGGCAATTCCAGCTTCGAAATTGCCTGCGACGAGCCGTATCACTACGTTTGCCACTTCGGCTAAGCGGCCAGTAAGCCACCCAGCCCGGCCGTTGTGCCGGGCTTTTGATTTGAGGAGTTTCCATGCCCAGTTTTGACTTCACCTCCGAAGCCGACATGGTGGCGTTGAAGAACGCCGTCGACGTCGCCGTTCGCCAGATCGACAACCGCTACGACTTCAAGGGTACTTCGGCCAAGGTCGAGCTCAACGAGAAGGACAAGCTCATCACCCTGCACGGTGATTCCGACTTCCAACTTGACCAGATCAAGGACATTCTCTTTCCGGCCATGGAAAAGAAGGAAGTCGAGAGCACCAAGCGTCTCGATCACCAGTCCGTGCAGAAGATTTCCGGCAACAAGGTCAAGCAGGAACTGAAGATCAAGATGGGGATCGAGACCGAACTGGCCAAGAAGCTCGTCAAGATCATCAAGGATGCCAAGCTGAAGGTGCAGGCCTCGATCCAGGGCGATGCGGTGCGCGTGCAGGGCGCCAAGCGCGACGATCTGCAGGATTGCATTGCGCTGATCCGCAAGGAAGTGACCGATTTTCCGATCAAGGCGGGTAATTTCCGCGATTGATTGCCGGCGGGGTGTATCAATGACGAAGGGCAGCCGAGGCTGCCCTTTGTTTTGTTCCGGCTTCGCCTCAGCGTGCCAGGCCGGCGATCCAGACCGTGTACAACTGCTTGGATAGTTGGCGCATGGCATCGAGGTGTTGCGGAATCTGGCCCTGCATGGTTTCGGGAGACTGGACGCTGGGCTGCTCGGCGACCGCAGCAACCTCGTCCGCCCATTGTGTGCTCCAGGTGGTGATCATTTCGGGGGTCATTTCGACGTGGCATTGCATGGCCAGGTGTGGCCCCCGAACGAACATCTGGTTGGCGCAGTAGCTGCTGGAAAATAGCCGGCTCGTGTTTTCGGGGAGGCTGAAGGTTTCACCGTGCCAGTGGAAGACGGTTCCCGTCTTGCCGGCGAAGTCGCCGAGCCAGTGCCGTGCTGTTTCGGTGGCTTCGGCGAAGACGGTGCCCCAGCCAATTTCCTTGGCCGGATTCTTGGTGATCTGGCCACCCAGCGCCTTGCTGATCAACTGGCCGCCCAGGCAATGGCCGATGACCGGGATCTCGGCGGCAACGGCCTTGCGGATCAGGGCACAAGTGTCGTCGATCCACGGCAGCGGATCGTTGACGCTCATTGGGCCGCCCATGAAGCAGAGGCCGGAGAAGGCATCAGGACTATCGGGTACGGCTTCGCCCGCATCGACGGCGATCAATCGCCAGGGAATCCCGTGCTGCTCAAGGAATATGGCAAAATAGCCTGGGCCTTCAGTTGGGGAGTGGCGGAAGATGGCGACGGGTTTCATGGTGAAAGGCATTTCCAGGAAAGTGAGATGTCATTCTACGCTGTTCGCTGTCCTGCTCACTTTGATGTCGCCCTTGGTTGCCGCGCAGGAGGTCGGTTTGGCTGGCATCATGGGCAGCAAGGCAATGCTGATGATCAACGGTGGCGAACCGCAGGCGGTTCCGGTCGGCCAGACTGTCGATGGCGTCAAGCTGTTGTCCATTCAGGGCGATCAGGCGATTGTCGAAATCGGCGGCAAGAAGCGGCCGCTAAGGGTTGGCCAGCATGCCATCGGAGCCGGCAGCGGCGATGGTTCGGGCAAGATCGTCATGGTAGCGGACGGCCAGGGGCATTTTTATACGATCGGCACCATCAACGGAACGTCGGTGCGTTTCCTGGTCGATACCGGTGCGACGATGATTTCGCTGGGGGCGACCGATGCCCGTCGGGTTGGCGTCGATTTCAATCGCGGCCAGAAGGCACTGACCAATACGGCCAATGGCCAGGCTGTGGTGAGCAAGGTCAAGCTCGATACGGTCAGGATCGGCGATGTCACGCTGCACAACGTCGATGCCTTGATTCACCAGACTGATATGCCGATTGCCCTGCTCGGCATGAGCTTTCTGAACCGGATGGAAATGCAGCGCGACGGCAGTACGATGACACTCAAAAAACGATTCTAGGAGAGAAAAAATGCCGCAACGAGACCAGGAAATAGCTTTATTGCGCCGCGAAATCGAGTTGATGATGGGCGAGCGCCAGGCGCTGCTGCGTGTCGCCGGGTCGGCGGCCGTGCTGATCGCCAGTCTGGATAGCAAGCGTTTGCCGGTGGGGGCTGTCGAGTCGGCCGATCTGGTTGCCACGTCGATCAACGATTTGTCGGAAGAGACGCTGCAGGATGCGCTGGCCTCGGTCAATGCCGAGATCGAGGAGGATGCGCCGGCACGATGACGGTCGATCTGGAGCGTTTGCGAGCCAGTTTGCTGACGGAGCCGCCGACCGGGCATTTCGTGCAGGAAGATGGCGCGCTCGATCAGCCATTGACGCCGGCGGCGGTGCTTTTTCCGATTGTCTTGCGCGATGGCGGGCAAACGGTGCTGCTCACCCAGCGGACGGCGCATTTGCGCGATCACGCCGGGCAGATCAGCTTTCCCGGCGGGCGGGTCGAGCCGCATGACGTGACGCCGATGGATACTGCGCTGCGCGAAACCGAGGAGGAAATCGGGCTGTCGCGGGAGCGGGTGGAGATTGTCGGCTTTCTGCCCGAATACCGAACCGGAACGGGATTCCGGGTGACACCCGTGGTGGCCTTGGTGACGCCGCCTTTCGACCTGCAGCCAGACCCTTTCGAGGTGGCCGAGATTTTCGAGGTGCCGTTGGCCTTCCTGCTCGATCCGGCCAACCATCAGCAGCATTCGCTGCATTACCGCGGGGCCATGCGGAATTACTTTGCCATGCCCTATGGCGAGTATTTCATCTGGGGGGCAACCGCCGGCATGATCCGCTCCCTGTCGGAGCGGCTTGGACTTCTCCAGGCCGCCTGAGCCGTGGTATCGTGGCACTTTGAAATAAGAAAATAAGCCGAATACGGCAAATCTCGGCCCCCCCATGAGTCTTCTGTCGCTGATTGCAGTCTTTCTCATCGAGCAACTGCAACC
>CAZDRS010000289.1:0-3491 GCA_964507585.1 uncultured Dechloromonas sp. | reverse complement strand
ATGTCCATCAGGAATTTCGGTAAAGAGAATGCGTTTGAATATAGTCGAGAACCTCGTCCGGCAGCAAATAGCGCGCGGACAGGCCGTTGGCCAGCAGCTTACGGATTTGCGTAGCCGAAATGGCCAGTTGCGTCATTGCGAAGGTCACGATGCCACCGGCCGGTGCGGCTCTTAGCGAGGAGAAATCGTCCAACCGGCGATCATTGAACTCGGTAGCCAACTCGTGTGGCAGGCTGGCCGTTTCGACCGGAAAGCCCGGCCGGTGGGAAACAGCAACGTGAGCCAGGGTGAAAATATCGCGCCAGCGGTGCCAGGTGGCCAAGCCGGCAAAGGCATCGGCACCGACCAGCAGCACCAATTGCTGTTGCCCGCCCAGTTCGCGGCGCAAACGCTCCAGCGTATGCACCGTATAGCTCGGTGCATCGGCCTCGACCTCGCTGGCGTCGACGCAAAAACGCGGATTGCCGGCGGTTGCCTGGCGCACCATGTCTAAGCGCTGGGCCGCCGTCACCTGCGGCACGCCGCGATGCGGCGGCTGGCCGGCCGGTAGCCAGCGCACCCCCCCCAGGCCGAGGTGGGCGATAGCCTCCTCGGCCAGGCGCAGATGACCGTAATGGATCGGGTCGAAGGTGCCGCCGAAAAGGCCGAGCGGTTGCAACTGGGGCTCAGACAATTTCGGAAATGCCGAAAATATCGCGGTAGCTGGCGTAGAAGCTGGCGAACACCGTCGGCGCAACGACCAGCACCAGGGGCAGCGTGACGAGAGCCGTAACCAGATTGGCCGCCCCCGGCATGAGCAGCAACAAGACGCCGAGCAGCACGCCGGGAATCAGCCCGGCAACAATCATCAGGCCCAGACCATAGACCAGGAAGGGCCGCCAGTTCATCCAGCAGGCAACAAAGCTAAAGAACAGCGAACGGCCTACGGTCAGCCGGTGCCAGGAGGCGAGCACCGGGGCGAACCACCAGGCCATCAGTACCGGCGTCATCAGCGCCATGACGACGAGCGCCGAGGGCAGGAAGTCGGCGTCCTCGACCGCCGCCCGCTCCGCGCGGTTGCCGGCCAGCATGAAGCGCAGCAGATCGCCGCCATCGAGCAGGGCCGAGACACCGAGGGCACCCAGTGTGCAGCACAAATACAGGGCGCCGAGGATGGCCAGTGTCCGGCCGTTTTCCTTCAGGCTGCCATACAGGGTCTGCAAGCCGACCGGCTGGCCGCGTTCGAGGTTGCGTGCTGCCTGCATCAGGCCAACCGACAGGCCGGGGATGGCGAGCGAGGCGACCAGCACGCCGACCACCGGCACGACGTTGAGAAAGAGGACGGTGAACCAGTAGGCAACGACCAGCATGCCGAGCATGACCGGATTGCGCCGGAAGATGGCAAAACCACCCATGATCCATTGCCAACCGGCGGCTGGCGGCAGTGTTTGCGCCCGCACCGTCAGCTACCCATGAAGATGTCGCGGTAGGAGGCGTAGACCGCACCGGAGAAGACCGGCAACAGCAGCAACAGGCCCATGCCCACCGGCAACATGGCGAAGAACAGGGCGACGACCAGGAAAACGCCGAAGATGCACATTGCCAGCCAGTTCTTGGCACCGGCCGCAAAGCTGGCCTTCATCGCATCGAGCGGCTTCATGTCGTGGAAAAAGACCAGGGCCGGCGCATACCAGGTGGCCATGATGATCGGCACGGACAGCACCATGACCAGCAAGCCGGCCAGCATGACACCACCCAGGGCAACGCC
The DNA here is from genome assembly GCA_964507585.1 of uncultured Dechloromonas sp. GTDB lineage: Bacteria > Pseudomonadota > Gammaproteobacteria > Burkholderiales > Rhodocyclaceae > Azonexus. The sequence goes on along the minus strand of CAZDRS010000289.1, from coordinate 1,744 downwards.
GAAACCGGCCACCTTGCCGGTCACCACACCGCCGAGCACACCGCCGCTGACCAGCAGGAAAGCGAGAAAGGCGATTCCGAAGATGCCCAGCGCGAAGAATACGCCGACCATGACCAGTTGCCCGGCCTGATGGTGAAAGCCAGCAAACAGATCGGCGATCGCGGGTTCTTCGTTGTCGCTGATGCGCCGGCAGACACGGAACATGCCGGCACCGAACAGCGGCACCAGCAGGTGGGCGGCAATCTGGCCGAACAGCGGCACGATGGAGATGGCCATCAGGATGACCAGGAGCAGGACGGTGACGCCGATCCAGATGCCCGGATTGACCAGGAACATGGCCCAACCCTGGCGTAGCCAGTCGAAGCAGGCGCCGGGGTCGACCTCGCGGCTATCGCCGGTGAAGGGCGCCGGCGCCATCGGGAATGCAGGAGTTTCGTTCATGCGCGGATGCTAACGGGGGAGTTCCGGCTGAGCAAGGCGCAAAGTGGTCAAAAGTCGACGAAAATCGTCGGGATTCTTGATTGTTACCACTTCGCCTTGGCGCGGCCGGTGTCGCACCTCCAGGCGGAGCAGCCAGAAGCGCAGGGCTGCAGCACGGCGAACGGCCGGCCAGGCCTGCCGTTCCGCTTCGGTCAGCGGGCGCATGCCGGCATAGCCGTCGATCAGAGCAGCCATGGCAAGCTCATCGCCACACCAATCGTTGGCAACCACGGCCAGATCGAACAGCCAGATGTCCTCGCCAGCGAAGTAGAAATCGAGCAGACCGCTCAATTGGCCCTCGGCGCTCCACAGCACATTGTCGCGAAAGAGGTCGGCATGGATGACGCCGCGCGGCAGCCCAGACCAGTCTTGGGCGGCCTGGAAAGCCAATTCGTCGGCCAACAGCACGCGCTCTTCGGCACTCAGCTGCGGCAAGAGGGCCGCGCCGACCTGCTGCCGCCAATCTGCACCGCAGGGGTTGGGCGGCGCCTTGGGCATGTCGGCTGCCGCCAGATGCAAACGGGCCAGTATCGCGCCGACCTGCCGGCAATTTTCGGGCGTTACCCGTTCCAGCGCGCTGCCGGGCAGACAGGTGAGCAAGGCGGCCGGTTTGCCCGCCAGCCAGCGCCAGTGAGGCCCTGACTGATCGCCCACCGGCTGCGGACAAGGCAGCCCGTACCGGGCCAGTCGATCCTGCAGGGCAAGATAAAAATCGAGCGCCGCCGGATCGATGCTTTCGAACAAGGTCAGCACGTAACGCCCGGCCGTGGTCGTTACGAAATAATTGGAGTTCTGCATGCCGGCAGCAATACCGGCGTGGCTGATCAGATCACCGAGCCTGAGCGGCTGGAGCCAGGCGGCGAGTTCATCCCGCCCGACAGTGGTATAGACGGACACTTACCAGCTGTGGATTACCCACATCGGCGGCTTGGTCGGATGCTGGTCGATACCGGCATCAACCAGCGTGCCGTCGCCCTGGCGATCGACCAGGTAGTAAGGCTTGCCGACAGCCGGGGTGACCTTGACCATGTAGAGCTTGCCCTTGATGCGGAATTCCTCGCGGGTCTCGGTCTCGCGCTTGACGATGGTGACCTGCGGCTCAAGATTTTCGTCGAAGGCTTCCATGCCCGGTGGCGGGGGCGGCACGGCCGGCAGCGGCTGAAGATCGCCTTTCTGTTGCGCCCAGACAGGCAAGGCGGCAAGAAGCATGAGGGGGAGCAGGCGGCGCATGATGAAATCCTCGAAATCGATAAGCCGATTTTAC
>CAZDRS010000288.1:0-3493 GCA_964507585.1 uncultured Dechloromonas sp. | reverse complement strand
TCAGCCACGGGGCGCGGACGACGACCTCGCCGGTCGCCTTGCCGTCGTGCGCGACATCGGCCATCTCGGGATCGACAATACGCAGGTCGACCAGCGGCAGCGGCCGCCCGGTCTTGGCACGGATCACCGCCTGCTCCTCGACCGAGCGCTCAAGGTCGGCGCTGTCAACGTGGGCCAGGCTGAGCACCGGGCAGGTTTCCGACATGCCGTAGCCGGTGAACAGATCCATGCCGCGCTTCTGGGCAGCGATGGCCATCGCTTCCGGCATGGCGGCACCGCCGATCAGAATCTTCAGGCCGCTGAAATCGGTGCTCTTGGCCTGCGGATGGCTCAGCACCATGTGCAGGATGGTCGGTACGCAATGCGAGAAGCTGACCTTTTCCTCGGCGATCAGGCGGCAGATCACGTCCGGTTGGTAGCGCCCGGGGTAAACCTGCTTGACGCCCATCATCGTCGCCAGATACGGGAAGCCCCAGGCGTGGACGTGGAACATCGGCGTCATCGGCATATACACGTCTTCGCGGTGGATATGCCCCTGCCGGTGGGCTCCACCGAGCGCCGCTGCACACCCGAGGGTGTGCAGCACCAGTTGGCGATGGCTGAAATAAACGCCCTTCGGATTGCCCGTCGTACCCGTGGTGTAGAAGGTGGTGGCCTGGGCGTTCTCGTCGAAATCGGGAAAGTCGTACGCGGGCGAGGCAGCCGCCAGCAGGGCTTCGTATTCGCCGGCCATCTCTACCGGCGCTACGGGCGTCTCGGCTTCGTCGCTGATCAGCACGAAGGTCTTGACCGTCTCCAGCCCCCCGGCAATCTGCTGCATGATGGGGAAGAATTCGCTGTTCACCAGCACCACGTCGGCCCTGGCGTGGTTCAGCGTGTATAGGATCTGCTCCGGGCTGAGGCGGACATTCACCGTTTGCAGGATGGCGCCCATCATCGGCACGGCGAAGAAACATTCGAGGTAGCGATGGCTATCCCAGTCCATCATCGCCACCGTCTGCCCGGATTCGACCCCCAGGCCAGTGAGCATGTTGGCCAGGCGGCCGATGCGCTCGTTCAGGGTGCGGTAGGTGTAGCGCAGCTTCCCCTGGTAGGTGATTTCCTGTTCCGGCGCGACGGCCAACGGAGTGAGCAGCAACTGCTTGATGAGCAGCGGATATCGATAGGCGGACGGCGTCGACTGGACGAGCTTGACTGGCATCGCATTCTCCCTGAAATATTCTTGTGTTGGCCTTGCAGCCAATCAGGGGATTCTACGCCCTTGGCAAAACGGCCGGGCAGCCCGGCCGATTACTACCGCAGATGCTGCTCGGCGACGGCTGCCAGTTCGGCATTGAGCGTACCGGTGGCCAGCGCCCGGCGCAGCGCATCCCGCGCTTCGGCAATCCGGCCATCGGTTTCGCAAGCCAGGCCGAGGCCCAGCCACCAGCGGCCCTCGCCGGGGGCCAGGCGGGTCGCCCGCTGGTAATGCGCAATGGCCTGGCGTTGCGCGCCAAGACGGGATTTCAGGTGGCCCTGGAAACCGGCATAGTCGGCATTGGCTTCGGCATAGCCCTGCGATCGCGTCAGCGTGCGGTCGGCCGCGGCCAGTTCGCCATGTTCGAACTGCAGGCGGGCCAGCGAAACGGCCCAGCCGGTCTGCGTCGGCAGGATATCCAGGCCGTCCTGCAGGACAACCATGGCCTCGTCGGTCTTGCGGGCATCAAGCAACTGGCGCAGCAGGGCCTGGCGAACGGCGACATAGCCGGGATCGACCTTCAGCGCGGCGCGCAGCCCTTCCAGCGCCTCGCCGCTACGCCCGGAAGCGAGCGCCGCTTCAGCCCGGCGAAACTCGGCATCGGCCTTGTCGCGTGCAGTCGGGGCAAGCGGGCTTTTTTCGATCTTGACCGGGCCGCTCGCTACAGCGGCGGCCGGTGCGGCGACGTTTGCGGTGTCGCTACGTGGCGTGGCGGGCTGGGGCACAACGGGGTCGGGAACCCCAAGCACCGGGGCAACCGGCAAGGGTACGGCGGCCAATTGCGCCGACAAACGCAGGTTGTCGTCGACCGGTGCCACAGCCGGTACGGCAGGAGTCGGAGCGGGCTCCGGCACAGCGATGGGCGGTGGCTGCACCAGCATTGGCGCAGGCGGTGGTGGCGGCACAACCGGCCGCGCTTCGTCGAGCCGGCCGCTGGTGTAATAGCCGGCCGCCCCCAGCGCCAGCACAGCCCCCAGGCCGAGCAGCAGCTTGATGGCGCCGCCGTTGCCACGCTTGCCAGCCGGCAGGGAACGAATTTCGCGCTGCAGGTTGTGGCGCGCCAGATCGTCCGGGCGCTTGGCCTCGATATTGCGCAATACGTCGTTGATCAGGCTCATTTCACCACCATCCGGGCGACGCCGCGCCTTCGGTATCCGCCGCCGCCTGGCGCACATGAGCGGCACCGACAGCGTGCTTGCCCTCGCCAAACACGGCGAGCAGGGATTTGTGGGCCAGGATGTTGAGCAGGCGCGGCGTGCCGCGGCTGGCCCGGTGCAGGCAGCGCACGGCCGGCTTGCCGAAGACATCCTCGCCGCGATAACCGGCTACCCGCAGGCGATGTGCCAGGTAATTGGCCACTTCCTCGCGACCCAGGCCACTCAGACGATAGTGGAAGGCAATGCGCTGCAGCAGTTGGCGTACCGAGGGCTCGGCCAGCTTGCGGTCGAGTTCCGGCTGGCCGAAAAGCACGATCTGCAGCAGCTTGCGCTTCTCGGTTTCCAGATTGGAGAGCAGGCGCAAGGACTCCAGCGTTTCCAGCGGCATGGCCTGCGCCTCATCGATGCAGACGACCACCTGCCGCTCCTCGCCGGCATAAGCCAGCAGGGCGTCATTCACGCTTTTCAAGAGATGGTAGTCGTCGCTTTCCGCATCGACAGCGACCCCCAACTCCTCGGCCAGGGCGAGCAGCAGTGTACGCGGCGCCAGGTAGGGGTTGGGCAGGTAGGCGGAAACGCTGTTATCCGGCAAGGCCTGCAGCAGGCGCCGGCACAGCAGCGATTTGCCGGTGCCGACCTCGCCGGTGATCTTGATGAAACCCTCGCCGCTGTTGAGAGCGACCAGCAGGGTGTTGAGCGCCTCCTGATGGCTGCGCGTCACCACGGTGAAACTGGTATCCGGCGTGATGCCGAAGGGCAGTTCGGTCAGGCCGAAATGGTCGAGATACAACGCCGGCCCTGCTTACTGCCACTCGATATGGCGCTGCTGACGCGGATCGAGTGCCTGCAGGCGTTCCTGCGCCTCACCGGCGGCTGTGCGCCAGGACTCATCGCCCTTGATGACGGTCGAGCGCATCAGGATGACCAGTTCGCGCTTCTTGCTGGCCACGCTTTTCTGGCCGAACAACTGGCCCAGGCCGGGCACGCCGCTGACGCCGGGCAGGCCGTAGCGGCTGTTGCTCTGCTCCTGGCTCATCAGGCCGCCAATGGCGACGATGCTGCCATCCTGGACACGGACGATGCTGTCGGTTTCGTTGAT
>CAZDRS010000287.1:0-3503 GCA_964507585.1 uncultured Dechloromonas sp. | reverse complement strand
TCGCCGCCATCGTCATCGGCCTGCTCTACGGCCGCGAGAAGCGCATCTGGTGCCGCTACCTGTGCCCGGCCTCCGGCGTTTTCGCCGTGCTGGCCAAGATCGCGCCGATGCACTACAAGGTCGACCGTGCCGCCTGGGATCGCTACGAGGGCGAGTTCGAGCCGGTCAATTGCGCACCGCTGGTCGATGTGCGGCGCATGACCAGCGCCGGCGAATGCCATAGCTGCGGGCGTTGCGCCGGCCAGCGCGACGCCGTCAATCTCGCCTGGCGCTCGCCGTTCAGCGAAGTGCTCGACCCGCATAACGAAGCCAAGACCGCCGACGCCATCACCCTGCTCTACGGCGTGCTCGGCGTCGCCACGGCTGCCTTCCAATGGACGGTCAGCCCGTGGTTCCTGCACATCAAGCTGGCCCTGGCCGAATGGCTGGTCGAGCATGACCACTTCACGCTGCTCTCCGACGACGTGCCGTGGTGGCTGCTCACCCATTACCCGGAAGCCAACGACCTGTTCACCTGGCTCGACGGCAGCCTGATCCTCGCCTATTTGCTGCTCGGCGGCGCCCTGATTGGCAGCCTGCTGCTCGTCGGCACGGCCACCGCCAGCCGCCTGCTGCGCACGCCGCAACTGAGCTGGCAACGCTTCTCGGTCGCCCTGGCGCCGATGGCGGCGGCCAGCGTCATCCTCGGCCTGACCATGCTCACCGTCACCCACCTCAAGGCGGAACATTTCTGGCTCGGCTGGCTGCCCTATTTCCGCATCACCCTGCTGGCCCTCGGCTGGCTGGGCAGCGTCAGCCTGGCCTTGCTGCTCGTCACCCGCGCCACCGCCGGCTGGGGCCGCAAGCTGATGGCGGCCGTGGTCATGCTCTGGCCGCCCAGCCTGATCTGCGCGATCTGGTACCTGGTCTTCTTCGTCTGGTGAGCCACGCCGTTCACGCCCCCTCGCCGCGGGCCGGCCTGGTCGACCTGGTCGGCCTGCTGCTCACCGTGCTGGCCCTGGTCGTCGCCTACAAGCTGACCCGGCCAGCGCCGGCCATCCCGGTCACCGACCTGCCGGCCGCCACCTGCGACCTGCAGCGTGAAACCTGCCGCCTTACGCTACCGGGTGGGCAATCGCTCGAACTGCGCCTCGACGGGCAGCCGGTACACCCCAACCGGCCATTCGTCGTTGAAGCGCGGAGCGACAGCGATTCGCTCCGCCCCGTGGAAATCTCGATGCACGGCATCGAGATCGAGATGAGCAGCACCGCCCAGCCTTTCCAGGCCATCGGCGATGGTGCCTACCGGGCAGCCGCCATGCTGCCCATCTGCACGGTCAAGCGCATGACCTGGGAAGTCAGCGTGATCCTGCAAGCCGGCAGCGAGCGCTGGCGCTGGCCCTTGGTTCTGGTCACGGAATCAGGCTGACATCAAAGTCAGGCCGGGCGACTTGGTTTAGAGTAGCGAGATAACATCTTTTTCTGATATTCCCTTCGCCACTCGCCCAGGCGCCTTCATCTTGAGCAACAGCATCCCTTCCACCCTGGCCCTCGTCGGCCACCCCAACGTCGGCAAATCGGTTCTCTTCCACCGCCTGACCGGCGCCTACGTCAATGTTTCCAACTACCCGGGGACGACGGTCGAAGTCACCCGTGCCACGGCCCGTTTCGATGCCAGCGCCGAGTTGCTCGACACGCCGGGCGTCCTCGCGCTGCCCTCGCGCAGCGACGATGAACGGGCCACCATGCGCGCCCTGCTCACCGAGCCCCTGCGCTGCCTGGTGCAAGTCGGCGACGCCAAGAACCTGCGCCGCACCCTGACATTGAGCGCCCTGCTCGCCGAACTGGGCGTACCCATGGTACTGGCGCTGAACATGCACGACGAGGCCGCAGCACGCGGCGTCACCGTCAACATTCCCGAACTGGCCGAGGAACTGGGCGCTCCCGTGCTGGCAACGGTGGCAACCGGCGGCGAAGGTATCGGGCACTTGATTACCGCCATCGGCCAGGCGAAAAAGCCGGAAACCCTGCTCCGCTACGACGACGAATTCGAACAACACATCGCTGCCGTCGCAGCGGCCATCGGCCAGCACTGCCCGCATCCGCACCTGGCGGCACGCGGCCTGGCCATCCTCTATCTTGGCGGCGACAGCGTGGTCGAGGACTGGCTGCGCGAGCAGGCCGGCGAACGCTTCGCCCTGATCGAGGCACGGGCTCATGCCGCCCGCCAGGCAACCGAAGGCGACCTGCCGACCCTGCTCGCCCGCGAACGCACGGAAGCTGCCGATGCGCTCGCCGCCAGCGTTATTTCCCGCGCCGTGAAAAGCAGCCCGCTGCTCTCGCAACGCATCGGCCAGGCCGTCGTCCATCCGGTGTGGGGCATGCCCATCCTGCTCGGCGTGCTGTTCGCGGTTTATGAATTCGTCGGCGTCTTCGGCGCCACCACGCTGGTTGGCCTGATGGAGAAAGGCCTGTTCGAGGGCATCCTCAACCCGGCCTTCACGGAGTTCATGGAAGCCAATATCAGCGTCGGCTGGGTACGCGAACTGCTTGTCGGCCAGTACGGCCTGTGGACGATGGGCATGACCTACGCGCTGGCGCTGATCCTGCCCATCGTCACCACCTTCTTCATCGCCTTCGGCGTGCTCGAAGACTCCGGCTACCTGCCGCGCCTGACCGTCATCGCCAACCGCCTGTTTGCCGCCATCGGCCTCAACGGCCGCGCCGTGCTGCCCATGGTGCTCGGCCTCGGCTGCGTGACGATGGCGACGCTGACGACGCGCATCCTGCATTCGCCGCGCGAACGCCTGATTACCTCCTTCCTGCTCGCCCTGGCCATCCCCTGCTCTGCCCAACTCGGCGTCGTGCTCGGCATGCTGGGCGGCGTATCGTTTACCGCCGTCGCCGTCTGGGCGCTGGCCATGGTCGGCGTCTTGCTCCTCGCCGGTTTCCTCGCCGCCAAGCTGATCCCCGGCCGGCGCATTCCGCTGGTCACCGAAATGCCGCCGATGCGCCTGCCCATCCTCGGCAACGTACTCAAGAAGACTGGCGGCCGGCTGAAGTGGTACCTGATCGAGGTCATCCCGCTCTTCCTGCTCGGCACCTTCATCATGTTTTCGCTCGACAAGCTGGGCGTCCTGCCCGCCATCATCGAAGCCGGCGAACCGCTGGTCACCGGCTGGCTCGGCCTGCCCAAGGAGGCCTCGGCCGCCTTCGTGATGGGCTTCCTGCGCCGCGACTTCGGCGCCACCGGCCTGTTCACCATGGCCCACGAGCTGACACCGATCCAGGCGGTGGTCGGCATGATCACCATCACCCTGTTCATCCCGTGCTTCGCCAGCCTGATGATGATGGTCAAGGAACAAGGCACGAGGACAGCCATGGCCATGGTCGCCATGATCGTTCCCTTCGCCTTCTTCATCGGCGGCCTGTTCAACCTCGTCCTGCGTACCGTCTGGTAAGCCCATGAGCCCGAAACACGAAGCCCGCCTCCCCCTCGCCTTCATCCCGGCCGGCAGCGAAGT
>CAZDRS010000286.1:0-3538 GCA_964507585.1 uncultured Dechloromonas sp. | reverse complement strand
TCATGGCGGTGGCGCGCAGGGCCTTGCCGTAGATGGTGCGCTCGAAGAAGAAATAGAGGCCGATGATGAGCAGGGCCGAGGCGACGACGACCAGGATGGTCTGGCCCTGCAGCGGGGCGCCGGCCAGCTCGAAGCTGAGATCGGTAAAGGCCGGCGTGCGCCAGCCTTCGGCGCCGAAGAAGAGCAGGCCGAGGCCGATCAGCGCCAGGTGCACGGCCACCGAGACGATCAGCAGCACGAGTACCGGCGCGCTGGCCAGCGGCTGGAAGGCGACGCGGTAGATCATCGGGCCGAGCGGCACCACCAGCAGCATGGCGAGGATGACCTGCGCCCACAGCGGCATCTGGTTGGGCGGCATGGCGAACAGCCCGGCGGCGGCGAGCAGCGGCACGCCGACATTGACGATGAGCAGGGTCGGCAACTTGGCATAGCGGCCATCGCGTACCAGCCGGTAGCCATCGAGCAGGGCGACGGCGGTGCCCAGCCCGAGCAGCAACCAGACCGTGCCGGGAACCTTGCCAGCTTGCAGCGAGGCCAGGGTCAGCGCGCCGAAGGCGACGAACTCACCCTGCGGAATGAAGATGACGCGCGTGACGGCGAAGACGAGAACCAGCGCAAGGGCGAGCAGCGCGTAGATGGCGCCGTTGGTGATGCCGTCCTGGCCGAGGAGAAGGAGAATCTGGAGGTCCATGTGACCGTGAAAGGTAGGGGGTTAAAAAGTCACTCCCGCCAAAGCGGGAGTCCATGGTGGCGTGGATTCCCGCCTGCAACCGCAGGAAGTCCCCGTGGGACGCGGGAATGACTTTCTCAGGCTGGCTACTTGAGTAATTTCCAAGCGCCGTTTTCGATGGTGACCATGACGCGGGCGCGCTGATCGAACCCTTGGTGATCGTTCGGCGTCAGGTTGAAGATACCGTGGGCGCCGGCGACGCTCTTGGTGTTCTCCAGTGCCTCGCGCAGGGCGCGGCGGAACTCGACGGTACCCGGCTTGGCCTTCTTCAGTGCCACCGGGATGGCATTCTGCAGCAGCACGCCGGCATCCCAGGCGTGGCCGCCGAAGGAGCTGACGCTGCCCTTGCCGTGGGCGGCTTCGTACTTGGTCACGTACTCCAGGGCCGACTTCTTGACCGGATTGTCAGCCGGCAGTTGCGCGGCGACGACCATCGGGCCGACCGGCAGGAAGGCGCCCTCGACATCCTTGCCGCCGACGCGCAGGAAGTCATTGTTGGCGACGCCGTGCGTTTGGTAGATCAGGCCCTTGTAGCCCTTTTCCTTCAGCACCTTCTGCGGCAGGGCGGCCGGCGTGCCGGCACCACCGACCAGCACCGCATCCGGCTTGGCAGCCATGATCTTGAGGATCTGGCCGGTCACCGAGGTGTCGTTACGCTGGTAGCGCTCGCTGGCGACGATCTTCAGTTTGCGGGCTTCGGCGATCTTGGCGAATTCCTTGTACCAGCCCTCGCCGTAGGCGTCGGCGAAGCCGATGAAGGCGACGCTCTGCACGTTCTTGTCGGTCATGTGCTGAACCAGCGCGGTGGCCATGTGCGCATCGTTCTGGGCGGTCTTGAACACCCACTGGCGCTTGGCATCCATCGGCTCGACGACGATGGCCGAACCAGCCATGGAAATCAGCGGTGTCTCGTTCTCGACGGCGACATCCATCATGGCCAGCGAACTCGGGGTGGTCGAGGAACCGACGACGACATCGACCTTGTTCTCGCTGATCAGCTTCTTGATGTTCTTGGTTGCCGCGGTTGGGTCGGTCGCGTCGTCGAGGATGATGTAATTGACCTTCTGGCCGCCGATGGTGGTCGGCAGCAGGGCGAAGGTGTTCTTTTCCGGAATGCCGAGCGAAGCGGCCGGGCCGGTGGCAGCAACAGAGACACCGACGTTGATGTCGGCCAGTACGGCGGTGGACAGGGTGGCCAGCACGGCCAGGGTCAGCTTCTTGATCATCATTTCATCCCGGAAAAAGGAAAAGCGCGAGTTTACCACGCGGGGTTCGGCCCTTTCCGGGGCCGAACCCGTCGGTTAACCCTTACTTGGCCAACTTCCAGCCGCCCTCCTTGATGGTGACCATGACGCGGGCGCGCTGGTCGAGGCCGAGGTGGTCGTTGGCGCTCATGTTGTACACGCCGTGCGAACCGGCAAGGTTCTTGGTCGCTTCCAGCGCATCGCGCAAGGCAGCGCGGAACTCCTTGCTGCCCGGCTGCGCCTTCTTCAAGGCGGCGGGGGCGGCGTTGGCGAGCAGGATGCCGGCATCCCAGGCGTAGCCGCCGAAGGCGTTGACGCTGCCCTTGCCATGGACGGCCTCGTACTTGCCGACATATTCCATGGCCGATTTCTTGACCGGGTTGTCGGCCGGCAACTGGCCGGCGACCAGCACCGGGCCGGTGGGCAGCACGGTGTCCTCGCAATCCTTGCCGCAGACGCGCAGGAAGTCGTTGTTGGCGACGCCGTGGGTCTGGTAGATGATGCCCTTGTAGCCCTTTTCCTTCAGCGACTTCTGCGGCAGGGCAGCCGGGGTGCCGGCGCCGCCGATCAGGATGGCATCCGGCTTGGCGGCCATGACCTTGAGTACCTGGCCGGTTACCGAAGTATCGACGCGGTTGAAGCGCTCGTTGGCGACAACCTTGAGCTTGCGTACTTCGGCCAGCTTCGAGAACTCGTTCCACCAGCCTTCGCCGTAGGCATCCGAGAAGCCGATGTAGGCGACGGTCTTCACGTTGTTGTTGGTCATGTGCTCGACGATGGCGGTCGACATCTGGGCATCGTTCTGCGGCGTCTTGAACACCCACTTGCGCTTGGCGTCCATCGGCTCGACGATGCGGGCCGAGGCAGCCATGGCGATCATCGGCGTTTCCGCTTCGGCCGCGACATCGACCATGGCCAGCGAGTTTGGCGTCGTGGTCGAGCCGATGATCAGGTCGACGTTGCTTTCGCTGATCAGTTTCTTGGCGTTCTTGACAGCGGTGGTCGTATCCGAGGCGTCGTCGAGCACGATGTAATTGACCTTCTGGCCGGCGATGCTCTTCGGCAGCAGGTCGATGGTGTTCTTTTCCGGAATGCCGAGCGAGGCGGCCGGGCCGGTGGCCGACAGGGTCACACCGACGTTGATGTCCGCCATGGCCGTTGTGGCAAGGGTTGCCAGCAAGGCGGCAAGCACGGTTTTTTTCATTGTTTTGTCTCCTCTGGATAAATCGCTTACGCAAAGGTGAAAAGCTAGGGCCAAACGCCCTTTCGTGCAAGCCAGGCGGTCAATCGGGCGTGATAAAGTTCATTTCTTTGCTTTCGACAGGTTTTGCCATGTTCTCTGGAATCATCGCGGCGGTCGGCCGCATTACCGAAATCACCCCCCGCGAAGTTGGCTGCCGTCTGTATGTCGATGCCGGCAAGCTCGATCTGTCCGATGTCGCGCTCGGCGACTCGATCGCCCACAACGGCGTCTGCCTGACCGTCGTGGCCACGGAAGGCAACACTTTTGCCGTCGACGTCTCGCCGGAAACCCTGTCGTGCACCGTCGGCCTGGCCGAACCGG
>CAZDRS010000285.1:0-3540 GCA_964507585.1 uncultured Dechloromonas sp. | reverse complement strand
ACGTGGTCGTCGCCGCGGATGACGTGGGTGATGCCCATGTCCCAGTCGTCGACGCAGACGCAGAAGTTGTAGGTCGGCGTGCCGTCGGCGCGGGCGATGATCAGGTCGTCAAGTTCCGTATTGGCGAATTCGATGCGCCCCTTGACCTGGTCATCCCAGGCAACGACGCCATCCTTCGGATTCTTGAAGCGGACGACCGGCGGTACGTCGGTCGGCGGGGGAGGCAGCGTCTTGCCGGCTTCTGGGCGCCAGCGGCCGTCGTAGCGCGGCTTGATTTTCTGTGCTTCCTGCTCGGCACGCAGGGCATCCAGTTCTTCCTTGCTGGTGTAGCAGTGATAGGCATGGCCGGCGGCCAGCATCTGCTGGATGACTTCCTTGTAGCGATCCATGCGCTGCATTTGATAGAACGGGCCCTCGTCGTGTGCCAGGCCCAGCCAGTTCATGCCGTCGATGATGGCTTGCACGGCTTCCGGAGTGGAGCGGGCGACATCGGTATCTTCGATGCGCAGGACGAACGTGCCGCCATGACGGCGAGCATAGGCCCAGGAGAACAGTGCGGTGCGGGCGCCGCCGATGTGCAGGTAACCGGTGGGGCTGGGGGCGAAACGGGTGCGGACGGGCTTCATGGAATCCAGAATCTTGTGAAGGCAAAGGGCGATATTCTAGCCGACCCGTGTTTGACCCGGATGGCTGATTGTGGTTAAATGCGCGCCTCTTGTGAGGGCGGTTAGCTCAGCGGTAGAGCACTGCCTTCACACGGCAGGGGTCACTGGTTCGATCCCAGTACCGCCCACCACGCAAGTGGCCCTCACAGGAGAAAACTTGATCAAACTTGATCAAATTTAAGCCGGAATCCAAGCGACAGCATAGGGTTTCCGGCTTTTTTGTTTGTCAAACTTGATCATATTGCATCAATTGCAATCAATATGATTTGGGGGCAACATTGTGGGGCAACATTTATTCCCGCATTGGAGTTGCCCCGAAATGCCCCTTACCGACATAGCGCTTAAGGCTGCCAAGCCAACCGGAAAAAGTCAGAGACTTTTTGATGGTGCTGGCCTTTATCTCGAAATTTCCCCATCAGGCGGGAAGTGGTGGCGCTTCAAGTACCGATTCGATGGCAAGGAAAAACGACTATCTCTTGGCGTCTATCCCGATGTGCCTCTCAAGGAAGCCAGGGAGCGCCGCGACGATATGCGGCGATTGATAGCGAATGGCGTTGATCCTGGCATTAATCGAAAAATTCAAAAAGCCGCCAAGCTGGAGCGATCGGCTAACTCGTTTGAGGCAATAGCCCGCGAGTGGTATGCCAAGCATTCACCGGGTTGGGCCGATACGCATTCAAGCAAAATCATCCGACGATTGGAGAAAGATGTTTTTCCATGGATTGGCGGCCGTCCAATATCAGAAATATCCGCACCCGAGGTTCTTTCTGTTTTGAGGCGGATAGAAGGGAGGGGAACGCTTGATACCGCCCATAGAGCTGGTGGCAACTGCAGCCAGGTGTTTCGGTACGCGATTGCAACGGGGAGAGCTGAGCGCGATCCGGTCCCTGATCTCCGAGGAGCGTTGCCCCCAGCGCGTGGGGGCAACTTTGCCGCCATTACTGACCCTTCAAAGGTTGGCGCTTTGCTGAGGGCTATTGACGCCTTCGAGGGGACATTTGTTGTGCAGTCAGCGCTGCGTCTTGCTCCCCTCGTTTTTGTTCGCCCTGGTGAGTTGCGCCGGGCGCTTTGGGATGAAATCGACTTTGAGAAGGCTGAGTGGCGTTATTGGGTGACCAAAACGAAGACTGAACATTCAGTTCCTCTCTCCACTCAGGCATTGGGAATACTGCAGGAGCTCAATCCGCTGACAGGACATGGCAAGCATGTCTTTCCTGGGCGCGATCCCAAGCAGCCAATGAGTGATGCCGCGATCAATGCTGCGCTACGGCGTTTGGGTTATGACACGAAAGCGGAAATAACCGGGCACGGTTTTAGGGCCATGGCGAGAACGATCCTTGCCGAAGAACTTCACCAGAAGCCGGAAGTGATCGAGCACCAGCTAGCACATAAGGTCCCGGATGCCCTGGGTACTGCCTACAACCGGACTAAGTTTCTCAAGGAGCGCAAAGCGATGATGCAGCTATGGGCCGATTATCTAGACAAGCTCAAGGCCGGGGCAACGATCATTCAGTTGCCGGCAGCTTAGGGGCCGAAACAACCAAATTTAGCGAGGGCAGGATACGCACAAGCGCCAGCTTTTGTACCACAAATCACCGATCGGCCGCCTTGAAGCGACAACCTAATTGGTAAGTGCGGCCTGTGCTGTCGCGTTTCATTTATCAGGGAGATTGGAATAGCTCGATCGCTTCGAAAACTCATTAAGTGGGGAATGGTGCCGATTGGCCACCAGAACCCGGCGCGCGCACACGAGACCCCGCCTCGCCTCCCCGCTTCAGGGGGCGAGAACGGTGCAGATTGCAGCCACCCCCGGTTGCTGGCCGCTCCTGGTGTGCAAAGCAGTATCGTTCAACGTGTTTTCGTTGCGAATTCATGCGCTTTCCATGCAGTTACACGTGATTCCACATGGGGTGGTATGGCTCATCTCATTGGGGGCAAGAGATACCCCTTGTCAAAGAGTGAAGTTGTTTGCGATTTGATGTGGTTTGATGGCAAGTCAAATGGCATTATTGGCAATCAACGTGGAGTCTCTGGATGATTGAGAAAACCTTTGATGGAATAATCGTTGAGCGCCTGAAGCGTTCTGCTACGGGGTTTCCGTTCAGCGACGGGCGGCCCATCAGCAGGCTTGATCAGTTGTTGGCGCAAGGCGCATTGACGAGCAGGGCAGTTAGAGCATTTGGAGGTAGTTCGCTCTATGGGGTGGTGAACGGTCTATGTACCGAAGCGACTATCCACAATTACAAACGGACTGAATTGCTCGCGTGGAATATGCATCTACCCAATGGAGTGGTAGATACTTACTTTCACGTTGTGATGAGCGATATCGAATCCGGACGACTAATTGTTCGCGAGCCGCTCAACTTCCTTCGCTGTAACGATTTGCCGGAGATTCGACTGCTGGCTGATCTGAGTCCTGGTGGATTGGACGCCATGGCCATCATGGTGCGCTATGCCGTAAAGAACTCCGATGTTGTGTCTTGGCTTGCGGAGCAAGGGCTGGCTGTACCCGATTGGTTGGCAGCAAAGGCGGATGCCATGATCAATCTTGACACTCCGTTCAGCGCCGAGGTTGATAGCGACCATGCTTCAGAAGGTGAATCGACACCACGTTGGTCGGATGAGCTGTCGGATGGCAGAGTCAAGCTAGGCCAAATGTTCGATGCAATACAGTTTGAAATTGAGGCGCGTGGCTATATTCCGACTTGTATCCATCATGGTGGCATCGCCGAGCTGAGGCAAATTTGCAGCTCAGATTATCCAAAGATTTTCAGTGCGGAATCGTCGTTTGATAACGCCTGGAGAGAGTTGGTAGCCCTTGGAAAGGTTCGCAGCTATAACCACATAGCTTATGGCGGTAAAGCCGACTCTATTG
>CAZDRS010000284.1:0-3550 GCA_964507585.1 uncultured Dechloromonas sp. | reverse complement strand
TATGTCAGCCTGTCCGTCTTCGGCGGCATGCCGTGGTGGCTGGCCGGCCCGGCCGCCTTCCTGTTCTGTACGGTCATGGCGCTGTTCCCGATGGCCGCCGGCTGGGCATTCAAGCGCTGGCAGCCGGCCGGCTTCTGGCCACAGGCTTTGCTCTTCGCCGCACTGCTCGCTGCCGGCGACTGGGTGCGCAGCTGGCTGTTCACCGGCTTCCCGTGGCTGACCATCGGCTATTCGCAAACACCGCCCAGCCCGCTGGCTGGCTTCGCACCACTACTCGGCGTCTTCGGCCTGTCGGCCCTGGTTGCGCTGAGCGGGGCCCTGCTCCTGCGTTGGCGCATCGGCCTGACGGCACTCGCCCTGCTGGCGATTGTCGGTTTCGGCCTGCGCCAGGTTGCGTGGACGCAACCGGATGGCGAGCCGATCAGTGTCGCGCTGATCCAGGGCAATATCCCACAGGAAATGAAGTTCCGGCCGGAAGCCTTCATCCGCACGCTGAATCTCTACCGTGATCTGATCGAGGCCAATCCGGCGCAACTGACGCTGCTGCCGGAAACCGCATTCCCGGTCTTCCTCGACCAGTTGCCGGAAGACTACATCGATGCGCTCAAAACACTGGCCCAGCGGCAACAAGGCGACATCATCGTCGGCACGCTCACCGGCGACGGCAATGCCTATTACAACAGCGCAGCCAGTCTTGGCACCTCACCGCTGCAGGTCTATAGCAAGAGCCACCTGGTGCCCTACGGCGAATTCATTCCGCCCGGCTTTGCCTGGTTCATGGCCTACGCCAACATCCCGGCCTCGTCCTTCTCGCGCGGCCCGGAAAAGCAGGCGCCGCTGGCCGTCGCCGGGCAGCGGGTAGCGGCCAACATCTGCTACGAAGACGTTTTCGGCAGCGAGATCATCCGCGCCTTGCCCGAAGCCGGCATCCTGGCCAACCTCTCCAACACCGCCTGGTTCGGCCGCTCGCTGGCCCAGCCGCAGCATTTGCAGATCGCCCGGATGCGGGCGCTGGAAACCGGCCGCCCCATGCTGCGCGCCACCAACACCGGCATGACCGCGATCGTCGCCCCGGACGGCACGCTGCAAAGCGCCCTGCCGCCCTTCACGACCGGCGTGCTGACGGGCCAAATCAGCGCCTATCGTGGCCTGACGCCGTATGGCCGATACGGCGACTGGCCGGCCCTCGGCCTGATCGGCGCCATGCTGCTGCTCGCACTGCGCCGACGTAGCTGACACCCCGGCGAGGCTGGCTAAAAGCTGGCACGCTCCATGCACGAAGGTGGGTACCAATCCACTACGGGAGTGCACATCATGGACGGCGGACTGACTGAAATCTTCCTCGGCGTCACGGCTGGCGCCTTTTCACCCCTTGCCGTGTTTGCCGCCTGGGAGATGCTGCTCCGCACCAAAACGCGTCATACCGTTTAAGGGATGCACGTTTTTGGCCGGCAGCCACGCCACTACGCTGGCTTGATGCGCTCGGCAAAAACCTGTCGCAACTTGGCTGCCTTCGGGGCTACGACCGCCAGGCAATAGCCCTGATACGGATTTCGGCGGAAATACTGGTGGTGGTATTCCTCGGCCACGAAGAATGTCGTCGCCTGCATCACTTCGGTCACGATAGGGGAAGGCCAATAACCCTCGCCGTTCAGGCGGGCGATCATGCTCTCGGCGAGCCCCCGCTGGTCATCATCGTGATAGAAAATGGCCGAGCGGTACTGGCTGCCTACATCGTGCCCCTGGCGATTCAATGTCGTCGGGTCGTGGATGGTAAAAAACGCCGCCAACAGGGTTTCGTAATCGATCAAGGCCGGGTCGTAGGCGATCTGCACCACCTCGGCATGACCGGTATCGCCCCGGCAAACCGCTTCATAAGTCGGCTGCGGATCGTGTCCGCCCATATAGCCGGGCACAACGGATTGGACGCCTTCGAGTTGCTCGAAAGCCGCCTCCAGGCACCAAAAACAACCACCGCCCAAGATCGCCAGCTCAGTTTGCGGCATGGGATCACTCACATCGATACGATGCATGTCCGACCGCCCGGACAGCGACAGGTTCCCGTCGCGCCCGATCAGGCCGCACGCAGGCGCTGGGCGGCCTGCTCCAGACGCTGGCGCTCGGCCAGCACCTTGGCGGCGTAGCGTCGGCCGGCATCGTTCAAGGCCCCGCCAAACTGCTGCAAACCCTCTTCCACACCACCATAGCGGCGGATGGATTCCTTCAGCACCCGCGCCCCGACCTGGACATTGGTCACCGGATCGAGGAAAGAGCCGCTCTCCTCGGGCAATTTGTCCTGATGGAAGCGAGGCACCACCTGCATCAGGCCCTGCGCACCAAAAACGCTCTGCGAGAACGGATTGAAGCCGGATTCGACGCCGATCACGGCGATGATCAGCAGCGGGTCGATATGCAACTCGCGGCCAACGCTCTGCGCCGTCGCGAAAATGGGCTGCACGGCCTCGGTCGACACCTTGTAGCGCCGGGTGACGTAGTCCATCGCCCCACGCAGGCGAGGCGCCAAGGACTCGACGACAGGCTCCTCACCATCCGCCGCAGGCTCTTCGGCGACAATCTCGCTGGCCGGCAGCAAGGTCTGGACGAACGGCCCGTCGAGATCGAGGCGACCGGTTTGGATACCGACCAGGCCGGCAATGAAAACCAGTCCGGCCACCATCAGGAATTTCTGGAACACCCCGAGCATCAGGGTGGATACGCGCTGCATGGCAGGCGAAAAAACGGTCGAAGCGTTCATGCGACCTCCTTCACTGTTGCCACTGCGCGAAACGACCGCGCAGCGAACGGTTACGGGGGGCACGACATCGGCCAAAGCACGATGTTGCACCGCAACAATTGCGCACTTTATTGATTTCATTGAATTTAGTCAAATAAACATCGACCAAGCCGGAGAAGCCGTGTTGCGCAACAACAACACTGCATGACAAACAAAGCCACCGCGAAACACGCTCAAAACACCACCCGGCAAGCTTTCCGGGCCGCACCGCTACCGCCTGCCGCGGTGCGGCAAAAGCTAGTAAAATTCAAGGCTTTCCGTCTTTTCGAGTGCGTCCGATGACCACCAGCAAGAAACCGAGTTTCCAGGAAATCATCCTGCGTTTGCAGCAATACTGGAGCAGCAAGGGCTGCGCCCTGCTCCAGCCGTACGACATGGAAGTCGGCGCCGGCACCAGCCACACCGCCACCTTCCTGCGCGCCATCGGCCCGGAGCCGTGGAAAGCCGCCTACGTGCAACCGTCACGCCGCCCGAAGGATGGCCGCTACGGCGAGAACCCGAACCGCATGCAGCATTACTACCAGTACCAGGTGGTGCTCAAGCCGGCCCCGGACAACATTCTCGAACTCTACCTTGGCTCGCTCGAAGCCCTCGGCTTCGACCTGAAGAAGAACGACGTCCGTTTCGTCGAGGACGACTGGGAAAACCCGACGCTGGGCGCCTGGGGCCTCGGTTGGGAAGTCTGGATGAACGGCATGGAAGTGACGCAGTTCACCTACTTCCAGCAGGTCGGCGGCATCGACTGCAAGCCGATCA
>CAZDRS010000283.1:0-3554 GCA_964507585.1 uncultured Dechloromonas sp. | reverse complement strand
CCAAGCACGAAGCCGCTGCTGCCAAGAAGGACTGGGATCAGGCCAACCTGTGGGCTGAACAAGTCTGGCAATACCAGGTCAAGGCTGCTGACATCGGTCTGCGTGCCAAGACCTACCTTGAGCAGAATGGTGCCAAGAAGGTCAAGTAACACAACCGCCGCGAGTCTTGATCTGACTTAAGGCAATTCACGGGGAGCAGATGCATTCTGCTCCCCGTTTCACGTTAAGGAGGGAAATATCCATGAAACTCGTAATGTCTCTGATCGCCGCAGCTTTCGTCGCTGCTCCTGCAATCGCTGCCGATGGTGCTGCCCTGTACAAGGACAAGACCTGTAACGCCTGCCACGGCCCGAAGGGCGACAAGCCCCTGATGCCTAACTATCCGAAGATCAGCGGTCAAAATGCTGCCTACATCGAACAGCAGATGAAGGACATCAAGAGCGGCGCCCGTAACAACGGCCAAACCGCTGCAATGAAGGGGGTCATGCATCTGGTCAATGACGACGAAATCAAGACTCTTGCCGAATACCTGTCGAAGCTGAAATAACAGCCCGAAACCCCTGATTTGAAGGGCACATGACCCACATCAAGGAATGCTGATATTGCTTCATGCAGAATCGCAATATCGCTTCTGGAACTGAGAAATTAAGGAATCGAACATGAAAGCATCCCTACTCCTGATTGGCCTGCTCTCCGCTGGCGTTGCTTTTGCCGGCCCCCCGGCTCCACACCAAACCGGCATTGAAGGCAAGGATTACAAGTGGAACGCCGAAGGCGGCGAAAAATCTGAAGCACTGACCAAGAAGGGTGACGTCAAAGCTGGCGCAGAGGCCTATGAGGTTTGTGGCGCCTGCCACCTGCCCTCCGGCGCTGGCCGTCCCGATGGCACCTTCCCGCAGCTTGCCGGCCAGCACAGCACCGTGCTGATCAAGCAGATGGCCGACATCCGTGCCGGCCTGCGTGACAACCCGACCATGTACCCGTTCGCTGCTACGCTGACCGACCCGCAGGAACTGGCTGATGCTGCAGCCTACATCAACAGCCTGTGCATCCCGCTCGAACACGGCAAGTACGAAGGTGCCGATGCTGCCGTGCAGATCGCCAAGGGCAAGGAACTGTATGAAAAGCAGTGCCTGGAATGCCACGGCAAGAACGGCGAAGGCAACAAGGAAAAGTTCTATCCGGTTATCGCCGGCCAGCACTACAAGTATCTGCTGCGCCAGATGACCGAGATTCGCGATGGTCACCGTCGTAACGCCAACCCGGACATGGTCAAGGTCATCAAGCCCTACACCAATGACCAACTGTTAGCCATCTCGGCTTACCAGTCCAGCCTGATCATGCCGGGCAACATGTGCAAGCCGAAGGCTGGCGCAGCCAAGAAGAAGTAACATCGTACGCTAAAAATGTGCCGCTGCCCGTCCTCGACGGGCAGCTCCCCACCCGGCAATGCCGGGTATGACTCGATAGAGAACAGCGACATGGAAAAACAAAACAAAATCATTGGTGGCCTGACCCTGATTTCCCTGATCTGCCTGGTTGCCGCCTACTTTGCCCCAATCTGGTGGGTTTCCCTCACCGCCCCGAACTACCCAGTCGATGCCTTCCCCGATGGCATCCGCATCCACTTCCATTTCGACGGTGTCTATAACGGCTGCAAGGCAGCCGGCAAGGGCAGCCGCATGGCCAACGAGATCATCCAGAAGGATCTCGCCCACGACGATGAGCGCTACAACCCTATTCTCGACGCCCAGAAAAACGTCGACAAGGGTGCCGAAGGCCTCGATTGCGTGCACGAAATGAACACCATCAACCACTACGTTGGCATGTTCCCGATCGCTACCGGCGCGCCGGTCGAGAAGCCGTTGGCCAAGTTCTTCTTCGGCTTCTTCGCAGTGATGATGATCGCCTTCGCGATGACCAAGAAAAAGGCCCGCATAATGACCCTGGCTGTTGGTTTTACAGCCGTTGCCGCCTGGGCCATCGTCGACCAGTTCGTTCTCGGCCACCTGGCCAGCCACGTTCAGGCTTACATGAACGAAGCCGGCACTTTCTTCAAGGAACCGGAAAAGATCAAGATATGGGGCGATAACGTCACGCTGTACTCCAAGGTTGCCATCTTCGGCCTGATCGCTGTCATGGCCGTGGTTGTAGCGGCAACAGCCAAGATTCGCTCCTTCCAGCTCCTGCTGGCACTGATTCCGGCCCTGCTACCGGTCTTCTTCGTCATCACCTACTCCGGCTGGCTGTGGTTCTTCGGCCACAACCTGCACCCCTGGGGCGCCTTCACGGTCAAGCCGTTCATGCCGACGGTGTTTGGCGAGGGCAAGGTGGCACAGTTCTCGACCTTCTCCTACCCGTACTGGGGTTACGGCCTGCTGGTGATCATCTTCGTCTGCCTGATGCTGGCTCTGTTGATCCGTCGCAAGCAGTTGCGTGAAGGCCAGGCCGAGTAATTCACGTGCTGCCTCTCAACGCCTTTGCCAAGGCGGGGATTGCCCTAGCCGCAATCTTCGCCAGTTCCATCGGCAACACCGAGCAGCAACTCGGTGCCAATGCTGACCTGAGTACCGCCCCGCGCGTCACCATCGACCGCCCGAAACCCACCTTCATGCTGGTGGAGCGCGACAAACGCATTCATGGCCTGAAGCCCTTTCAGGAACTGGTCGACAAGGCACCGGCTGGCAGCGTACTCAAACCGCCTCCCGGCACCTACGCCGGCCCAGTCACCATCGATAAACCGCTGACCATCGATGGTGGCGGCAAGGTAACCATCGATGCTGGCGACAGGGGCACGGTAATGATGCTGAATGCCAGCAACACCGTCATTCGCGGCATCCACCTGACCGGCTCCGGCGACTCGCACGACACCGACGACTCCTGCCTGGACATCCGCGGCAGCCACAACGTCATTGAGGGCAACGTCGTCGACAACTGCCTGTTCGGCATCGACCTCAAGCAGGTCAACGATAGCGTCGTACGTGGCAACCGTATCAAATCCAAGGATTTCGAACTTGGCGTACGCGGTGATGGCCTACGCCTGTGGTACAGCAATAACAACGTGATCGAGAAGAACGAGATCATCGACTCGCGCGACATGGTTGCCTGGTATTCGCACCGCAATACTTTCCGCGACAACCTGGGCCGACGCAGCCGGTACTCGATCCATTTCATGTTCGCCAACGACAATATCGTCGAAGGCAACCGCTTCTACGATAACGCCGTCGGCATTTATTTCATGTACACCGAACGCGGCGCAGCACGCAACAACGTGATTTCGCACGCAACCGGCGCGACCGGCATGGGTATCGGTTTCAAGGAAGCTTCGGGCACGATCATCGAGAACAACGAGATCATCTACTGCGGTATCGGCATCGGCTCCGATCTGTCGCCATTCCAGCCTGACACGACGATCGAAATCAAGGGCAACCGCTTCGCCTACAACGGCATCGGTATCCTGTTCAACTCGGAGACCGGCGGCAATAATGTTCGCGACAATGTTTTCGAGGGCAACCTGACCCAGGTGACTTACGGTGGTCGCGGAGATAGCGCCA
>CAZDRS010000282.1:0-3583 GCA_964507585.1 uncultured Dechloromonas sp. | reverse complement strand
CGCACTTCATGCGGGATGCCGCTGCCGTTGTCGCTGACGCTGATGCACAGTTCGCCGGCATCGGCCTGGACGCCGACGCGCAACAGGCGGCCGCTGTGTGGCGTGGTGGACATGGCCTCCATGCCGTTGCGCATGAGGTTGAGCAGTACCTGTTCGAGCATCAGGCGGTCGGCCAGGACGGGCAGGGCGGGTGAGGTGTCGCATTCGATGCGGACATGGTGCTTGCGGGCTTCCGCCTCGATGAAACCGACGCAATCCTCGATGATTTCGCCCAACTGGCAGGGGGCTCGTTTAGGCTCGCTCTTGCGGACGAAGTCGTGCACCCGGCGGATGATCTTGCCGGCGCGCTGGGCCTGGGCGCTGATCTTTTCCAGGGCCGGTTGCAGGTCGCCCGGCTGGGCCTGGCCGTTGGCCAGCAGGTTCAGGCAGCCTGTGTTGTAGCTGGCAATGGCGGCCAGCGGCTGGTTCAGTTCGTGGGCCAGGGTCGAGGCCATTTCGCCCATGGTCACCAGGCGCGAGGTGAATTGCAGTTGCTCCTGCTGCTGGCGGGCCAGTTCCTCGGCGCGCTTGCGCTCGGTGATGTCGAGTACCGAAGCCATCCAGCCGGTGTGCTTGCCGTTGCCATCGATCAGCTTGGCCTCATAGACCAGCGCCTGGAAACGTTCGCCATTCTTGCGCATGAAGGTCATCTCGAAACCGTCGACCGGGGCTTCGCCGGCCATCACGGTCTGGTGCATGGCGTAGCTTTCTTCGAGCTGTTCGGGTGCCCAGTAGGGCATGGGGGGCGTCGCGCCGACCAGTTCGTCAGGGCCGAAGCCGGTCATCTTGCAGAAGGCCGGGTTGACGTAGATGACCTTGCCTTGCAGGTCGCGGGCGCGCATGCCGACGGTCAGCGAGTCTTCCATCGCGGCGCGGAAGGCGTGTTCGGCACGCAGGGCCTCCTCCGCCCGGCTGCGCTTTTTCATCAGGTCGCGCACCAGCCAGAGGCTCCAGAAAACGCCGGTAGCGAGCAGCACGATGGCAGCAACCAGCGTGCGTTGCATTGAATTGTCGGTCGCCCGGTAGCTGGTGACGCGTATCATCAGGCCGGCACCCGGCGGGTCGAAGGGGATGACGTAGCGCTGGTCGCCGTTGCCTTCGATGCGGGTCTTGGTCGCGTAGAGTTGATCGTTGTCGTCGACGATCTCGACCTTGTATTTTTCGGTGAACCACCAGGGCACCTGGTTGGCGAGCAGGGTGTCGAGCGGGTAGAGAATGGCCAGGGCGCCCAGGGTCTGGTGGTTTTCTCCCTGGATGGGAACGATCAGTTCGACATGGGCGCGATTGTCTTCGAGGAAAAAGGGTTCGCTGTAATGCGGCTTGCCGATATGCACGGCCAAATCGAAGGCCTTGCCGACCGGTGAGGGGCCGAATGTTTCGATCTCCTGCTCCGGCGGGGTGGTGCTGGGCAGGGCATCGATGACCTTGCGGCTGGGCGTGAGCCAGAGGATTTGGGCGATTTCCGGAGAATTCCGGAGCATGTGTTCGGCGCGCAGGCGGAACATCTTGCGCCGATCCGGCAGGTTGCCCATGTCCAGCGCCAGTTGCTGCAGTTGCTCTTCGTTGCTGTTGAGATGGAATTGCAGATTCTGCTCCAGCCACAGAACGTCCTTGATCAGCACGGCACGGTCTTCTTCCACTTCGTTGCGGTGGAGTAGCCAGAGCAGCGAAACCAGTGCCGCCAGCAGCAGGACGATGCCGAGCTTGGGCAGGGCCAGCAGCCAGCGGATGCGGCGGGTGTGGCTGGGGAGGACGGAGAGCGGGGAGATCATGGCGAAAATGGTACCTCACGTTTTTCCCGGCGGGCCGATTGTGGTTTTCCACAATTCGGATAGCCACAATAGTCGGTGCCGTGCCGGACGCGGATACTGCACCCCGAAATTCCTAAAAGTTCTTTCGGAGACAATTTCCATGGCCAAGAAGTCGATATTCAAGAGTCTGTACGTACAGGTTCTGATCGCCATTGCGCTGGGCGTTTCGCTCGGGCATTTCTACCCGTCGGCCGGTGCCGACATGAAGCCGCTGGGCGATGCCTTCATCAAGCTGATCAAGATGATCATCGCCCCGATCATCTTCTGTACCATCGTCGTCGGTATCGCCGGCATGGAAGACATGAAGAAGGTTGGCAAGACCGGTGGCTATGCGGTGCTGTACTTCGAAGTGGTCAGCACCATCGCGCTGATCATCGGCCTGGTCGTGGTCAACGTCTGGGCGCCGGGTTCGGGCATGAACGTCGATCCGAGCATGCTGGACACCAAGGGCATCGACAAGTATGTCGGCCCGGGCAAGATGCAGTCGACCACCGACTTCCTGATGAACATCATCCCGACCAGCGTGGTCGATGCCTTTGCCAAGGGCGACATGCTGCAGGTGCTGTTCTTCTCGGTTCTCTTCGGTTACGCCATGCATGCCTTCGGCGAGCGTGGCAAGCCGGTGTTCGACCTGATCGAAAAGCTGTCGCACGTGCTGTTCGGTATCGTCGGCGTGATTATGAAGGTCGCTCCGATCGGTGCTTTCGGTGCCATGGCCTACACCATCGGCAAGCACGGCGTCGGCAGCCTGGTGCAGTTGGCCAACCTGATGGGAGCTTTCTACCTGACCTGCGTGATCTTCATTCTGGGTGTGCTCGGTACCATTGCCAAGGTGCATGGTTTCTCGATCATCAAACTGATCAAGTACATCAAGGAGGAACTGTTCCTGGTGCTCGGTACCTCGTCTTCCGAGTCCGCCCTGCCGCGTCTGATGGCCAAGATGGAAAATGCCGGTGCCCAGAAGTCGGTGGTTGGCCTGGTTGTGCCGACCGGTTATTCCTTCAACCTGGACGGCACCTCGATCTACCTGACCATGGCCGCCGTGTTCATCGCCCAGGCAACCAACACGCCGCTCGACCTGCAGCACCAGATCACACTGCTCGTCATTCTGCTGCTGACCTCCAAGGGGGCGGCCGGGGTTACCGGTTCCGGCTTTATCGTGCTGGCCGCCACGCTGTCGGCTGTGGGTACCGTGCCGGTGGCCGGCCTGGCGCTGATCCTCGGCATCGACCGCTTCATGTCGGAAGCGCGGGCGCTGACCAACTTCATCGGCAACAGCGTCGCCACGCTGGTCGTTGCCAAGTGGTGCAAGGCGCTGGATGTCGACCGGATGAATGCCGTGCTCAACAACGAAACGGCTGACGAGGCCGACAATCCGGAGCTGGTGCTGGACGATGCGCCGGAGGTGGTTATCCCCCACGTGCCGCGCCCGATCGTCGATCATCACTGATCCCTGTCCTTTCGCCCATAAAACCGCCGGCTAGCCCGGCGGTTTTTGTTTTTCCGGACTTGTGGTTTTCCACAATGTTCGCCGGTTATACCTTTCGTAATATTTCAAATAAGTCGTAATCGAACGACTGATTTTGTCTGGAGGAGAAAAATGAAAATTTCAAATTTGCTGGTTGGCCTGTTTGCTTGCGCCATTTCGCTGGGTGCCTACGCCCAGCAGCCGATCGTTATCAAGTTCAGCCATGTCGTGGCGGCCGATACCCCGAAGGGCAAGGCGGCCGAGA